>CADATR010000044.1 GCA_902790885.1 uncultured Eubacteriales bacterium | reverse complement strand
CATGGAGATCGAGCTGATCACACCGATCGCTATCGAAGAAGGACTGAGATTCGCTATCAGAGAAGGCGGCAGAACAGTAGGATCTGGCGTTGTAACTGAGATTATCGAGTAATTCAGACCACACAGAAGCGGTTCCCAAGCGGAACCGCTTTTTTCGTGCATGTGCATATTATGAAAACTGCACAAAAGCACAGAGGTATGTGTTATACTGTTTGCGTTGACAATACTGCCGGCGGTTCACGCCTGATATGGGCTTCCGCTGATATGGACAAAGAAAGAACCGTTGAGTAACGGTAACAGGAATAAGGAGGATAATACAATGGTCGTTAAACTGACACAGGATACTTATGAAAACGAAGTCATGAAGGCTGAAGGCACTGTTCTTGTAGATTTCTACGCTGACTGGTGCGGACCATGCAAGATGCAGGGCCCTATCGTTGAGCAGCTCTCCGAGGAGAGAACTGACGTGAAGTTCTGCAAGCTCAACATCGATGAGGCTATGCAGATCGCGATGTCGCTCGGCATCACAAGCATCCCGACTATCATGGTAGTAAAGAACGGAGAGATCACTTACAAGCAGGCTGGTCTCATGCAGAAGGCTCAGCTCAACGCTCTGCTGTAAGAATCGGGCGCAATTGACATAGTCGTTCGGCTAAATTATAATGTCATTACATTATATATAGTCGAACGGCTATTTTATTTGACAGATACGGGTTATTTAGTCGTACGGCTATATTTAAGTAAACAGGACGTATCGGTCCGCATCTGTCCGGCGGCTGAGATATTGGGATAAACCGAAGGGGAGCTTTATGAAAACAATACCTGACATGCAGACTCTGGGGCGCGCAATAAGAGACAGGCGGCGCGAGCTCGGATATACGCAGGCTTTTCTCGCGGAGTATGCAGGGATAAGCGCAAGCTTTCTGTCTGAACTCGAGAACGGCAAGGAGACGATACAGGCGGGCAAGGCCATGGAAGTCATAAGCCTGCTGGGCATGGATATCTGCATCATGAACAGAGGAGAATAGATCCGGTGAAGAAGCTTGATGTTTCGATAGAAATAAACGGAAGGCAAAGGGAAGTAGGCGTCATAAGCGGCAGCAATGATTATGATGCGTCTTTCTGCTATTCCGAGCATTATCTGGACTCAGGTACGGCGCGCCCTATATCGATCAGCCTTCCGCTGACTGAAGAGCCTTATGGACCTGAAGCTACCAGGCGTTTCTTTGAAGGCCTCCTGCCTGAAGGCTTCATGAGAAGAACGGTAGCTGAGCAGAACCGGACTGACGACGGCGATTACCTGTCGATCCTTGAGATGCTGGGAGCCGAATGTCTGGGGGCCGTGCAGATAAAAGGCGAGAATTACAAATACACAGAGCCGTCATACAGGCTCTTTGATCCTGAAGCCATGTACAAGCTCGCGGCGGAGGGAGCTACCCGGTCTGCCGACCTCGTAGTGGAGGCGCATCTTTCGCTGACCGGAGCATCGGGAAAGGTGGGAGCATATAAAAACACTGAAGGTCAGTGGTTCCTGCCTGTTGGAAGCGCGCCGAGCACTCATATACTGAAACAGAGCCACATCCGCTATGATAAAATAGTACAGAACGAGCAGCTCGCGCTTAGAACAGCGGAGTTTCTCGGGATAGATGTTCCGAAGAGCGAGATAGTAGAGGCATATCCGGAGCAGGTCCACGAGAGCATGCTCAGGGCGCCGCTCACGGAAAACGTGCTCTTCGCGACTGAACGCTATGACCGCACCTTTGAGGGCGCTGAAAGCCTTATCGACGGCATGCTGTGTCCGCTCAGACTTCATCAGGAAGATTTCGGGCAGGCGCTGGGAATACCTGCGTCCGGCAAGTATGAGAGGCCTGGAGAGAAGCACATGAAGAAGATGTTTGATCTTCTGAGACGATGCTCGGCTTCTCCGATCGAAGATCAGATGAAGCTGTGGGACGTGATAGTGTTCCATTGGCTGATAGGCAACACTGATGGTCACATCAAGAACTTTGCACTGGTATATGACGCGAACCTGAAGGCTGTCAGGCTGGCTCCGGCTTATGATATAGTAAGTACGATACTGTATGATACACATTCATCTGAAATGGCTTTCTCGGTGGGCGGGCAGATCGAATGGAAGAAGATAGACTGCAGCTGCTTTGAGGAAGCGTGCAAAGAGTGCGGATTAAATAAGAAGCTGTTCATGCAGCGCTTTGATGAGAAGCGTGCGGTGTTCAGGGATGCCCTGCGGCGCGCTGCAGAGACCGTGCGTGACGAGGGGTTTGAAGACGCTTTATGGATGGCGGAGAGGATACTGGAGGTAAGAGATGCTGCTGCTGAATAAGGACGAGATCAAAAAAGTGTTTTCGATGCGTGACGCTATCGAAGCTGACAAGGAGTGCTACAGGGCGTTCAGCGAAGGGAAATTTGATGTGCCTCTGCGCGCGGTGATCAACGGAAGCGCGGGCAACTTTCTCTTCATGCCTGCATACAGCGAGGAGATGAAGGCGGCCGGACTCAAGATAGTCAACATAATGCCGGGAAATCCGGCGAAGGGTCTGCCTGCGTCGATAGGACAGGTGCTGCTGATCGACGGTGAGACCGGCGTGGTAAAAGCGATGATGGACGGAACCTACGTTACAGCTCTTCGTACCGCGGCAGCCAGCGGAGCGGCGTTCGATCTGTTCGGGCGCAAAGACGCTTCTGTCGGAGCCATGATCGGCACGGGCAGCCAGGCCATGTGCCAGCTCGAGGCCATGCTTTCTGTAAGAGATCTTAAAGAGGTGAGAGTAGCGGCGCGCAATTTTGAGAAGACAAAGGAATTCGCGGAGCAGGCAGCCGCAGAGCTCGGGCACTATGGCGCCGGGATCATACCAGTGGAAGATACAAACAAGGCGGTCGACGGAGCTGATCTGGTAACGCTGGTGACAGTATCGGCAACGCCTGTATGCAGCGCTGAGTTCTTCAAGCCTGGCGCGGTGATAAGCGCTGTCGGCGCATATACATATGACATGCAGGAGCTTGATCCTGCAGTGTTTGACAGATGCGGAAAGATCTACTTCGACTCTGAAGAAGCCGTGCTTTCAGAGTCGGGAGATATACTGAGGCCTCTCGATGAAGGCACCCTGAGCAGGGATCAGTTCACGGGAGACATCGGAGATTATCTGCTCGGAAAGATCCCGGGGAGGGAGTCTGATGACGAGATCATCGTATTTGAGAACGTCGGCATCGGAGCGCTCGATCTTTACACGGCACAGAAGGTATATGACAAGGCAGCAGAGGCAGGCATTGGCCTGACCTGGTAAATAAAAAGGAGGAAATATTATGCCACATGTAGACATCAGCATGTTCTCGGGAAGAGACGATGAACTTAAAAAGAAGGTAGCGGATGCTGTCGTTGAGACGATGATGAAGGAGCTCGGCTGCCAGAAGAGCCATCTGTCGGTAGCTATACACGACGTTGACCCTGCTGAGTGGAACGAGAAGGTCCATGACAAGGTGGATGCTTCGAAGGTCTATGCCGGAGAGGTATTTGAGAATAAGTAGCACTTAAAACGCCCTTTTGTGCTTGTGAATTCTCACAAATTGTCACAGGTTGTTTTTGTGAAAAAACATAAAAAATGTTGACCTATAACTGACTCGGGAGTAGAATACTCACGAAGCAAAAGGGTTAATATATAAAGCACTTACGTTGGAGCCGGGTCGTACCGGCTTTTTCGTTGCCCATATTACAGACGATTGTGATATACTAAACCACGTGAAATTTATAGAGATAAAAGATCTTAAAATTGAATTCACAAAGATCGATGAGAACGGCAGGGAAGTGCCCGGCAAAGTAGCCCTGGACGGTGTCAGTCTGGATATCGAAAAGGGCAGTTTTGTCGCGGTCGTAGGCATGAACGGTTCCGGCAAGTCAACGCTTGGAAAATGCCTCAACGGACTTCTTGTTCCTTCGGCGGGGAGAGTCATTGTAGACGGATTTGACACCGCATCGGAGGAGCATATCTGGGATGTCAGAAGCAGAGTAGGCATGGTGTTCCAGAATCCCGACAACCAGATCGTTTCTTCGATCGTGGAGGACGACGTGGCGTTCGGACCTGAAAACCTCGGAGTCGATCCGAAGGAGATCAGACGGCGCGTCGACGAGGCTCTTAAAAAAGTCGGAATGTATGAGCTCAGGGATAAAGGAGCGCATATGCTTTCGGGCGGTCAGAAACAGCGTGTTGCGATCGCCGGAGCGATCGCTATGAGGCCTGAGTGCATAGTGTTCGACGAGCCTACCGCAATGCTCGATCCTAAGGGAAGAGCAAACGTGATGAGCATCATCAGGGAACTCAACGCAGGCGGGATCACCTGCGTGCTAATAACGCACTTCATGAGCGAGGCCGAGCAGGCTGACCGAGTTATCGTGCTCAAAAAAGGAAAGGTCCTATGCGACAGGACTCCGGCGGAGCTGTTCGCGGACAGGGAAATGATAGAAAAAGCCGGGCTTGAGATGCCGCCGGCGATAGATATTCGTGACAAGGCAGGGCTGCCGGAGCAGCTGACAACGGCTGAAGGCATCGCAGACTATATTGCAAATCACAGACCGAATCAATAGGCGCATATAGTGTCATATATCGAGATTACACTATAATAAGGAATGTCCATATCAGTAAAGAATCTCAACTACATATATAATCCGGGGATGCCGGGCGAGACTGTCGCGCTGAGCGATGTGTCTTTTGATGTGGCTGACGGTACTGTTCTGGGCATCATAGGGCATACCGGCTCGGGCAAGTCCACCTTGCTGCAGACTCTGAACGGACTTATAAAACCTACGTCGGGCGAGATATATATCGACGGCGAATGCATAACTGACGGCAAGGCAAAGATGACTGAGATCAGGCGCAAAGTCGGCCTGGTCTTCCAGTATCCTGAATACCAGCTCTTTGAGGAGACTGTCAGAAAGGATGTCGCGTTCGGCCCTAAGAATCTGGGACTGGATGAGGCAGAACAGGAGGCCAGGGTAAAAAAGGCCGTAGGGCTTGTCGGCCTCGATTATGATGAGATAAAGGATCTCTCGCCGTTTGAGCTCTCGGGCGGCATGAAGCGCCGTGTCGCGATCGCCGGAGTCATCGCGATGGATCCTAAGATCCTCATTCTCGATGAGCCTACCGCCGGACTTGACCCGGCGGCTCACAGGGACATACTGGCGATGGTGAAGCGCATACACGAGGAGATGGGCATCATCCTGATATTCGTATCTCACAACATGGCAGACATCGCGGAGATGTCGGACAGGGTCATGGTGATGAACGGAGGAAAGGCGGTCCTTGCGGGGACCCCGGCCGAAGTCTTCTCAAACGGGGAGGCGCTTTCAGAGATGGGCCTCGGAGTGCCTCCTGCAAGGGAGATAACAGAAATTATCAAAAAAAGGGAGCCGCGTTTTGTCAGCGAAGCGCTGAGTGCTGACGAGGCGGCGCGTGACATCAGGCTTTACCTGGAGGGACCGGACCGTTGATAAGAGACATAACTCTCGGACAGTATTATCCGGGCGATTCATGGGTGCACAGGCTTGATGCCAGGACCAAGATAATCGCGACACTGCTCTACCTGATAGAGCTCTTTGTCGTAAATAATTTTTACGGCTTTATCATAACGACCGTGGCACTGTTCGCGGTGATAGCTGTATCAAAGGTGCCGCTGAAATTCATATTCAGAGGGCTTTCAGCGGTGTTCCTCATCATAGCGTTCACTTTCCTGCTCAACCTTTTCATGGTTGACGGAAGGGTGCTGTGGCACTGGAAGTTCCTTACGATCACGTATGAAGGCGTATCGAGGGCGTTCTTCATGGCCATCAGGCTCGTGCTTATCATCATAGGCTCGTCGATAATGACCCTGACGACAAAGCCGATAGAACTCACAGACGGCCTTGAGAAGCTGCTCAGCCCGTTTTCGAAAATCGGACTGCCGAGCCATGAGATAGCACTGATGATGACCATAGCGCTGAGGTTCATTCCGACTCTCATGGAAGAGACCGACAAGATAATCAAGGCGCAGCAGGCCAGGGGCGCGGACTTCGAGTCAGGCAACCTCTTCCAGAGGGCCAAGAGCCTCATTCCAATACTCGTGCCGCTCTTTGTGAGCTCGTTCAGGATAGCCCAGGATCTCGCGCTTGCGATGGAGGCAAGGTGCTATCACGGGGGCGGGGGCAGGACCCGGATGAACGAGATACGCTTTGACCGCGGAGACGCGGTAGCGGCCATTCTGATGGTGCTGTTCCTCGCAGTCATCATAGCTTCGAGATTTATTTAAACGGACAAACAGGTGCTTGTCTCGCCTCTCTCGGATCTATGGTGAGCCGCTCTATATAACTATGAGACAGAGAAAACTAAGAAATCTTGATACCAGATATGAAGCCTACTCGGATATTCTTGTGGATGCGCCGGCGGAGATGCGCGGCAGCTGGGCCGAAAGGTCGGCAGGCGCGCCGCTTTTTATTGAGATAGGATGCGGCAAGGGCAAGTTTATTTCCGGGATAGCGGCGCGCGAGCCGGATCATTTTTTCGTTGCGATAGAAGGCAACAAGAGCGTGATGCTCCGTGCCATGGAAAAGATAAGGGCGGCCGGACTTAAAAATGTGGTGTTCATACCCGAGCTTGCCGGCGACCTGTCTGACTGGTTCGAAGAGGGCTCGGCTGACGGCATCTACCTCAATTTCAGCGATCCGCTGCCTAAGAATTACTGGTACAAGCGCCGCCTGACTTACAGGGACAGGCTTAAATCGTACTTCAGGGTGCTGAAGCCTGAGGGCACGGTCACCTTCAAGACCGACAACACCGATCTGTTCAACTGGTCGGTGCTCGAGATAGTGGCTGCCGATCTTAAGATACTCGATATCACAAGAGATCTTCACGCTGATCCTGAAGCGAACGCGATGAATATAGAAACAGAATACGAAGCCAAGTACAGCGGCTTCGGTGAAAAGATAAAAAGAGTAATAATTGGCCGCAGATAAGCGGCGGAATGGAGGATAAACAAACAAAATGGATTTAGCAGTATTATGTGAGAGTCTGATGCTCATCATCTTCGGGTGCTCGTGGCCGGCAAATATACACAAGTCACTGACAAGCAAAACGACGCTCGGTAAAAGTCTCGTCTTCGAGGTGCTCGTGGTCATTGGCTATCTGTGCGGTATCACAGCGAAAGTGATAATCTTCAACAGGACGGGAGAGATGCAGGCCTCATTCTGGTTCTACATTCTGGACATACTGCTGGTGTCAACAGATATAGTTCTTTATTTCAGAAATCTGAAAATCGATAAGAAGATGGGACGCATATAGTTCCGGTAAACGAGGGGGACGGCTATGATCAAAAGCATGGCGGCATACAACGGGCGTGAGATCCCGAAAGAGGATAAGGTGTTCGCGGCAAGCGGAAAGGCGCTCGACGCGGTAAGCAAATACGGACCGGCAGATGTCATAAACGCTACAGTAGGATCGCTTTATGATGATGACGGAAAGCTTATCGTGCTCAAATCGGTCGACAAGGTGATGAAAAGCCTCTCTGCTGAGCAGTACGCGGCTTATGCACCTATTGCGGGGACTCCGGGATTCAAAAAAGCTGTCCTGAGGGCTGCTCTCGGAAGCTTCGAACCAAAGAGCTGCGTACGCGTTGTCGGCACACCGGGAGGCACTGGCGCCATCAGAAACGCTGTCGCCAACTACTCGTGCCCGGGAGACAGGATACTCACGCACAGCTGGCACTGGGCTCCTTATAAGACCATCGCCGCTGAGCTGTACCGCGGCATAGAGCATTTTGAGATGTTCGATGAGGAAGGCCGCTTCAACATTGCCGACTTTGATTACAAGGTGAAGAAGCTCATCAGGAATCAGGAGCATCTGGTAATAATACTCAACACACCGGCGAATAATCCTACCGGATACTCGCTCAGCATGGATAACTGGTACGGAGTAAAAAGGACTCTCGATGAGGTGCCGCTCGAGAAGAAAGTGGCCCTTGTGCTCGATTCAGCGTATATCGATTACGCGGGAGAGCCTGATGAGGTGAGAGGCTTCCTGAGCGTCATAGACAACCTGAGGGCAAACATACTGCCGATAATCGCTTACAGCGCTTCGAAGACTTTTACCTTCTACGGAGCGAGATGTGCGGCTATGATATGCCTCGCGCACAGCACTGAGGTCGCAGATGAATTCGAAAGCATCAATTCGTTCTCGTCAAGGGCCACATGGTCCAACTCATCCCGGGCGCCGCAGGAGGTAATAGAACGCATATATGCTGGTGAGAACCTCCTTGCCGAGGTGGAAGCCGAAAGAGCGGCTGCCCGCAGCATGCTCCTGGCAAGGGGCAGGGCCTTTGAAGAGGCCGCCGCGGAATGCGGGCTCAAAACGCTTCCTTTCAGCGCCGGATTCTTTGTGATGGTGCCTTGCGAAGACCCTGATGGTCTCTGCGCCAGACTCAACGAAAAGAACGTGTTCCTGATACCGTTCGACAAGGGCGCAAGGGTATCGGTCGCGGCCATATCGGAGGATAAGTGCAGGCGCCTGCCGGCAATGATAAAAGCTGCGCTTGATGAAATGAGGGAATCATAAGGAACAGGGAAATGAAAAGCAGCAGGCACATGATAGCCGGCGCTTTCATTACACTCGCCGGCGCCGCGCTATGGGGGCTGAATGCCGTGGTCAGCAAATATCTGATGGGTCGCGGCATCGATACGATGTGGATGGTCAACTTCCGCATGATAAGCTCGGGTCTTGTGCTGCTCGTCTTTGCGCTGATCAGAAGGCCGCAGGGCATTTTCGACATCTGGAAGGACAGAAAGTCCGTTATCAGACTCCTCGTCATAGCCCTGTTTGCGTTTGGCCTCTGCCAGCCTACATATTATATTTCCATCGACTACAGCAACGCAGGCATCGCGTCTGCCATACAGCAGACCGCGCCTGTGTTTGTGCTTATATACGTAATGATCAGGGAGCAGCGGAAACCGTTCCCTGCGGAGCTCGCGGCGCTCATCCTCGTAACTGCGGGATCTTTCCTGATCTCGACTCATGGAGATATCGGCTCGCTGGCGATACATCCGCTCGCGCTGGTATCGGGACTTGTATCCGCTATCTGCAGTGCAATGTACATCACACTTCCGTCAGATCTTATAAAGCGCTACGGCACTTTCGAGACTGTCGGATGGGGACTGTTTCTCGGCGGTGTATTCATCGCTCCGTTCTGCAGGCTGTGGAACTTCCCGGCACAGTGGGATGGCTCGCTCATAGCCGGCATGATATTCATAATCCTTCCGGGAGCTGCCTTCGCATTTGCGCTGTTCCTTTACGGGACCAGCATCGTAGGGCCGGTACGCGGAGGAGTGTACAATCTTTTCGAACCCGTGACTGCGCTTGCCGCGTCGGTACTCTGGCTTGGCCAGAGCTTTCACCCGGCGGAGATAGGGGGCACGGCAGCAATATTGGCCGGCATTGCGATACTGACGGCAGCAAAGGAACGTCCGGATGAAGGGAGCGGAAGCTGATACTGAGATTTACATAGATGCTATAATAACGGGACGGGCCGGGACGGCTCCCCGGCAATTGGGAAAGGAGTTTTAATAATGAGTGTAAAGGTTCTTAAGTTCGGTGGTTCTTCGGTAGCTGACGCTGCTCAGATAAAAAAGATGAGAAGCATCGTTGAAGCTGATCCGGAGAGAAGGTATGTTGTTGTGTCCGCTCCGGGAAAGAGATACAGCGGAGACAGCAAGATCACAGATCTGCTCATCATGCTCAAGGCCGTGATCGACAACAATATTCCGTATGAGCCGCTTATGGCGCCTATAAAGGAAAGATACATGACCATCGCGAATGACCTTGGCATAGATGTCGACCTCGACGCTGAATTTGCCTTGATCCGCAAAAACATCGAAAACGACTGCTCCGGCAATTACATAGTAAGCCGCGGAGAGTATCTTTCGGCACGCCTTGTATCCGCGTATCTGGGTTATGATTTTATCGACACGGAAAGCCTTGTTCTCTTCGACAACAAGGGCAGGCTGCTCGTGGAGGAGACAAACAACGCTCTGGCGGCTGCTCTTAAACAGCACGAGAGGGCGGTACTGCCGGGCTTCTACGGAAGCTATGCAAAGAACGGCGAGATCTGCCTGTTCTCAAGGGGCGGCTCGGACGTAACAGGTTCTCTGGTCGCAAGAGCAGCAGAGGCTGAGGTATACGAGAACTGGACCGATGTTTCGGGCATGCTCATGGCGGATCCGCGCATCGTTGATGATCCGCTCCCGATCAAGGATATCTCATACATGGAGCTCAGAGAGCTGTCATACATGGGAGCCAGCGTAATGCATGAAGACGCTGTTTTCCCAGCAAGGATGTCAGATATTCCGATCAACATCCGCAACACCAACCAGCCTGAGGATCCGGGAACAGTGATCTCCAACGGCAAGGGCGGAGATGAAGGCAGAATAATAAGCGGTATCGCCGGCAAGCGCGATTTCACGGTCATCTCGATCTATAAGAACATGATGAACAATGAAGTGGGATTCGTGCGCAGGGCGCTCGCTATCGTTGAGGACGCCGGAGTCAGCTTCGACCACATCCCTACAGGCATAGACTCGCTGTCGATGGTTATCGCGAGCGCTGAGCTCGAGGACAAGCTCGATGATATTCTTGAGGCATTCAAGGTGCAGCTGAAGCCGGACGATATAAACGTTGAGGACGGCATCGCGATGATCGCGGTAGTAGGCCGCAGGATGTTCCGCAGCGTTGGTACTTCTGCAAGGATATGCGGAGCGCTGGCTTCGAACGGCGTCAATATCCGCATGCTCAATCAGGGCACAGGCGAGATCAACGTCATAGTCGGCGTTGAAGCAGCAGACTTCGAAAAGGCCATCCGCGCCATCTACGCCGAATTCGTTTCGTAATAAAAACCAACTGACAAGAACGCAATTTTGAGGTATACTATATGAGCGGCACAGAAAGTGCCGCAAATACGCAGGTGTAGTTTAATGGCAAAATAAGAGCTTCCCAAGCTCTGGTCGAGGGTTCGATTCCCTTCACCTGCTCCATTACATGGGCTTTCGGAAAAAAATCCGGGAGCTCATTTCATTTTCCTCCAAAGAGCGAAACCGGATCAGCAATCAGTTGGAGGAAAATGAAAATAATTGGAGAAAACCTGAATACGCGTCTTGAAACCGTTGCAATTACTGGTGTTCAAAAAAGCGCTTCTGTTCACCCGCTCCATAAATCGGGCTCCGAGACATACCCACGGAGTCCTTTATTTTGCTTAGATTCCTTGATTTTGCTGTATTTGAGAGTTTCGAGGAAAG
>CADATR010000043.1 GCA_902790885.1 uncultured Eubacteriales bacterium | reverse complement strand
ACCGGAGGACCGGATCAGGCCGGCACATGGTATGTGAAGGCTACCGTTCCTGAAACACAGGACTATGCAGGGGCGGAGAGCGTTCCTGTCGCCTTTGAGATAGCAAAGGCTCAGCTGACTATCACCGCCAAAGATCAGGTCTTCGAATATAACAGACAGGAGCAGGGTGAAGGCAAGGAAGGAGACAGCGCCTACTCAGACTCGGATGTGATCGCTGAAAAAGTAACAGTCGAGGGACTGCAGAACAATGATGCAATCACTTCAGTCACGCTCACCGGACATAGAAAAACTATCGGAGAATATCAGGATGAGATAAAGATCGCCGGCTTCGCGATCAACAACGATGATGCTGCGAAAGACAATTATGATGTCACCTTAAAGTCCGGCAAATTGACGATCACCAAACATATCTTAACTGAGACAAAGGAAGTCCCTGCGACATGCGAGAAGGACGGAACGAAAGCATACTGGACATGCAGTGAATGCAAGAAGATGTTCTCGGATAAGGATGGTGAGAACGAGATCACCGAGCCTGAAGTCATCAAGGCAACCGGCCACGACTGGGGTGAATGGACCGTCACAAAGGAAGCGACCGAGACTGAGGAAGGCGAAGAGCAGCGTGTGTGCAAAAACGATCCTGAACACAAGGAGACACGCGCGATCCCGGTCATTCCGGCAAGCGTGACTTACAGTAATGTCTCCGGCGAAGGAAATATCTGGTATAAGGGCAGCGATGCTACATCAGACTTCTCTTTCAAGAGATCAGTAGATGATACTTCCACTATCAGCCACTTCACAGGTATCCGGGTAGATAACAACGCGGTCGATGAAGCAAACTATTCGAAGGAATCAGGCAGCGTTATCATAAAGCTGAAGCCGGAATATCTTGAGACTCTGGCGCTCGGAAAGCATACACTGGAAGCCAGGTTCGATGACGGGAATGGAAGCGCAACTGCTGAATTCACGATTGCCGAAGCAGAAGAGGAAAACACCGACGATGAAGACGACAATGGCGGTGGCAGCAAGGGCAGCAAAAAGAACGTCAATACCGGCGATGAAAGCCTGGTCGCCTTATGGGCATCTCTTCTGGGAGTATCACTGATTGGACTCGTCATGCTGTTCGCGGCAAGACAGAGACTGCGCAGAAAAGACTGATAAGATAAAGTATCCTATATCGGAAACAAACAGAACGTATCGCTTTAGATAGTAGTCGAAGGCGCCTCACATGACTGTTATGAAGAAAAGGTTTTTAACGATAATTTTGTCGATGCTGATGGTGTTTGTCATGATGCCGATGGGCACGTGGACGACATATGCGGCAGGAGGAAACCTGAGTCAGGATGACGATGGGAATTATCTGATAGAAGATTATGCCGACCTTAAGGCGTTTGCCGAGTTAGTGAACGGCGGAGAAGAACCTGCTAACGCTAAGTTGACTGCAGATATCACATGCACAGGCAAGGACTGGGTGCCGATTGGAAATGGGGATAATCCTTATACCGGAATTTTTGACGGGGCTGGGAAAACCATCGAAAATCTCAGTAATGCAGATATTGAAGGCGTTGAAGACAATGACTATCAAGGTTTATTTGGAATTGTTGGCAACGTAGGCAGAGTAGCTAACGTAGGCCTGGAAGACGGAAGTATCACAGGCAATGACTTTGTCGGCGGCGTTGCAGGATTAAGTTATGGAGATATCACCAACTGCTACAACGGCGGAAAGGTTTCTGGGGACATTAGAGTCGGTGGCGTTGCAGGAGAGAATTATAAAGGTGAAATCACCAACTGCTACAATATCGGAGAGGCTTCTGGAGACAGTAGAGTCGGCGGCGTTACAGGAGAGAATAATATAGGTAAAATCACCAACTGCTACAACACCGGGACAATTTCTGGGAATAATGTAGATAATAATGTCGGCGGCGTTGCAGGAGAGAATTATAAAGGTGAAATCACCAACTGCTACAACATCGGAAAGGTTTGCGAAGGCAGTGTCGTAGGCGTAATCGGCGGTGTGGTCGGATTAAACGACGAAGGTAATGTGAAATACTGCTATAATGATAAAACAATCAATGGGGACGTAGGACCTGTTGGAAATAATCTTCGAGGAACTGAACTTAACTATGTTACAAGCATCTATTCATCACAGCTGACAGGGACGAATTCAATAGACGTTTTTACGGATCCGGATCCATGGCTTACGAAAGCAGACGATAAGGATACAGATGCCTCAGAGTATTACTGGTATTATCCGCACCTTAAAGGCTTTGATTATGACAATAGTTTAGAAGTGAAAGATTGGCCTCCAAAAGTGACCGTCAAGGTCAATTGGGATGAAGCCGAGGCCTATACATACAATGGATTCTCCCAAAAGCCGGCTGTAAAAAAACTCACTATATCCAACGGCGCCACTGTTGTCACTGCTAAACCGGATAAGGACTATGCAGTATCATATTACGCTAAAGACGGTGATACTTATACTGCCGTAACTGAGGACATTATCAATGTGTGACTCTATAAAGCTGTGATCGAATTTAAAGCCGGTGGACATGCAACTATTGAAAAAGAATTTGAGATCAAAAATGCCCCACAGGCTGTCACCGATGTGTCTTCGGAACCCACAATTTCCGAAGCAGAAGAGGAAAACACCGACGATGAATACGACAATGGCGGTGGCAGCAAGGGCAGCAAAAAGAACGTCAATACCGGCGATGAAAGCCTGGTCGCCTTCTGGGCATCTCTTCTGGGAGTATCACTGATTGGACTCTTCATGCTGTTCGCGGCAAGACTGAGACTGCGCAGAAAAGACAGATAAGATAAAGTTTCCCTGATAGGAAACAAACAGATTGTTTTAAACAGGGAGCCTCGTGACGACAATGTCGCGCAGGCTCCTTTCAATTTTGCAACAATACATCGATGCATTGGTACTATTCTCGTTCAGGTTTTGAGTCAGGCTCCGAAACTCATGGCAAAAATCAACTACATTTTGGAAATACCCCAAAAAAGTGTTGACAAAAAAGGATTATTGTACTATTGTACTAAGTAGTTAATACAGTAATACAAAAGAACGCCATATATTCTTAAATCAATACGCAATATAAGCGAAAACAGAAAAGGGACGAAAACTATGGAATGGAATTTTAAAGATGGAATCCCTATCTACACTCAGATAATAGATGAGATGACCATGCGCATCGCAAGCAGCGCCTATGCGCCGGGCGACAAACTGCCGTCGGTGAGAGATCTGGCACTCGATGCGGGGGTCAATCCGAACACGATGCAGAGAGCTCTCGCCGAGCTTGAGCGCAGAGGACTGGTCTATTCGGAGCGTACGAGCGGGAGATTCGTTACAAAGGAGGAAGCCGTGCTAAGAGATCTGCATGAGGAGCTTGCGAAGAAATACTTCGAAGAACTTACCGAAAAGCTCCGCAAGATAGGAATGGACGATAACGCAATAAAGGCATCCGTGAGCAAATGGATGGAAGCGGTCAAATAGAAAGGAGGCAGAGAGATGGCAAGGATAGAGATCAATAACCTTACAAAGAAGTTCGGCGATCTTGCGGCACTTGACGATGTCACTGTCTCGCTGGAGCAGGGACAGATAGTGGGACTGCTCGGACCGAACGGAAGCGGAAAGACGACGCTTATCAAAATACTGAACGGGCTGCTGCAGCCTACATCGGGAAGCGTTACCATCAACGGCATAACACCGGGTGTCGAAACGAAGAAGGTGGTGGCGTACCTGCCGGACAGGAACGCCCTTCCGGACTACATGACAGCATCGCAGCTCATGGACATATACGAAGACTTCTTCGAAGACTTCGACCGTATGAAAGCGGAGGCTATGGTAGATGACCTGGGCATCAACCGCAAGCAGACGATGAAGAAGATGTCGAAGGGCACAAAGGAAAAGCTGCAGCTCTGTCTGGTGATGGCGAGAAAGGCCGAGGTGTATCTGCTCGACGAGCCAATCGGCGGAGTCGATCCGGCGACGAGAGACTACATCCTCAGAACGATCATCTCAAACTACAACGAGAACGCAGTGGTGCTCATCTCGACCCACCTGATCTCAGACGTAGAGTCGGTGCTCGATGACGTAGTGTTCATCAAGGACGGCAGAGTGGTGCTTCACAAAGCGGCGGACGAGATCCGCGAGGAGAAGGGCGAAAGCATAGACAAGCTCTTCAGGGAGGTGTTCAAATGTTAGGTAAACTTCTTAAATATGAGATCCCGGCAATGGGACGCAAGCTGCTCCCGCTGTACGCCGCATGGGCCGCGACAGCGCTGCTGCTCGGGCTGACGACACAGTCGGCAGAATCAAAAAGTGAATTCATGGTGGTCATATCCGCGCTGCTTTACACAGCGATCGCAACTACCATCTTCGTAATGACAGTGATCCTCATCGTACAGAGATACAGCAACAGCCTGCTTGGCGACGAGGCATATTTCAACCACGTGCTGCCGGTAAGCGTATCCGCGCACATAGGAAATAAAGCGATTTCCGCACTGATCTGGATCTTAATCACCATTCTTGTGGCGATCCTGACGGGACTGCTGATCGGGATAGGCGCCCTGATAGTGGGGAACTTTGACGGCTTTAGCTTCAGGGAGTTCCTGAATGCGCTGTTTAATGTGGACTTCAACATTCCAAAGCAGTTCTGGCTGGCTGCAGTCGAAGTCATCCTGCTGGGGATCGCAAGTACCGCGAAGACCATCATGCAGATATACGCAGCTGTAACTATCGGCCATCAGGCGCCGAACCGCACAACGCTCGCTTCGATCGGAGCCTACATACTCATACTGATCTTCGAATCATCAGTCGGCAGAATGCTCATGCCTCTGATGATGGCTGTGGACAGCATGGACTCATTCGCAGGTATCAACAGGGTGTTCATACCGGCACTTCTGACGACGATAGGCTTCTCGGCGATATACTTCTTCGTCTGCAAGTACCTGATGGAAAAACGCCTCAATCTGGCATAAGAGACAGAGACGGTTTTGTCTCTCTTTGAGCAGGAGCCTTAGGGCTCCTGTTTTTATGTGTGGCATAGTTATGTGAACTGCCGATTTATAGCGGAAAAAATAGGCTTGCGGGTCTGCCGCCTGCCGCATATAATTTAGTCAGGAAGAGCGTCGTTCGTCAACGACTAACTCAACCAAGGTTTGGTTGCCGCCTAGTTACGTGAACTGGCGGCTTTTTTAATGGATATCGTTACCCGCAAAGTCCGTCGACTGAGCGTTATGGTAACTCGTACCATCTCTGGCCCCCTCCCTTCAATCGAATAGTCATTGGCCTCACCTCCCTGGCGTTAAGAGATGTGACGATATCGTTAAAGGTTGAGCCAGCCGCGAGTCACTGCTTTCCTGACTATAATAATTTTATCAATCCCGTGAGCTTGTTCAATTCAAAAATACCGCAAAAAACCGCTATATTCTTGTACGAGGGGCGGGAGAGAGCTCTCTCCTTCCTTCGGAATGGTGCTATAATATATTCGGAAAACAGCGGGGGCTAAAGTGAAAGGCGGTCGGCTATGGACGATAAGATCAAGGAATTAAAGAAGATAATCGACGAAAGCAGCAACATCGTATTCTTCGGCGGTGCGGGCGTATCCACCGAGAGCGGCATTCCTGACTTCAGGAGCGCCAACGGCATATACAACCAGGATCTCGGCAGAACAGTCTCGCCGGAGGAGATGATATCCCACACGTTCTACAAGAGACACACGGAGGACTTCTTCGAGTTCTATAAAGACAAGCTCATATACGAGAACGCCGAGCCTAACAACTGCCACAAAGCGCTTGCGGAGCTGGAGCGCCAGGGAAAGGTGAAGGCGATAGTGACGCAGAACATCGACGGCCTGCATCAGAAGGCCGGCAGCAAGGTGGTGTGGGAGCTCCACGGATCCACGCTGCGCAACTACTGCGAAAAATGCCACACCTATTACGGCCTCGACAAGGTGCTCGAGTCAAAGGGCGTGCCTATCTGCGACAAGTGCGGAGGAGTAGTGAAGCCTGATGTAGTGCTCTATGAAGAGGGCCTCGACAGTGACGTTATAGACGGAGCGGTCAGAGCGATCTCGAACGCCGACACCCTCATAGTAGGCGGCACAACGCTCATAGTTTATCCTGCCGCGGGACTCATCCATTACTTCCACGGCAAGAAGCTGGTACTCATAAACATGAGCTCGACAAGCGCCGACAGCTCGGCCGACCTCGTGATACATGAGCGCATAGGCGAAGTTTTCGCGCAGGTGATGGGATGGCAGTAAGGCAGCGTAAGAAGAAGCTCACGCCGCTGGGGCGCTTGCTGGATATACTTGGCACATTGATAATGGCGGCGGCCGTGATCCTGTGTCTGGTGCTTGCAGTGCCGCGTTTTGCCGGCGTGCAGACATACATAGTCGTATCGGGCAGTATGGAGCCGGCTATCCCGGTGGGCAGCCTTGTGTATTCAAGGGAGACAGAGCCGCAGACGCTGGAGCCCGGAGACGTGATAGTCTTCTACAGTACAGACGCTGCGGAATCGTCTGGCGGAAGTGCCGACGGAAGCGCGGTCCCGATCACTCACAGAGTTGTTGAAAATCATACAGACGAAGGCGAGATAATAACAAAGGGGGATGCCAACGCAGCAAATGATCTCTTCCCGACGGCCTACGCCAACGTGGAGGGAAAGGTGGTGCTGCACATACCGAAGCTCGGCTTCCTGGCCGCGCCGGTCGCAACGATGGGCGGCAAGATCGCAGTCATGATGGTGATACTCGCCGGATACCTGCTCACAGAGGCCGGAAGCCGAATGAAAAAGTAACGAAGAGTCTGCCGCATCGAGGCAGACTCTTTTAGTGGATCGAAGCGGCCATTTTGCCAAAAGTCATCAAAACCGTCATTTCTAAGCACTAATTTGTTGGACGAAAAACAATACAAAAATGGATACCCATCAGATCTATCATCTCGGCGGATCCGATGCCGAGACCAGAATGAACGATGTAATGAAGATGTTCCGCTATGGATTCAGGACTATAGGCGGCTTTGATGTTGAGCGCGTCCTGGATCACGGCGATGCTGTGGAGTATGGTCTCGCCGGAGGCCACTCTGTAATGCTAAAGCCGCTTTACGAAGACTCTGCGATCGAGGCGTCGGTCTTTGCTGCAGGCGATGATGAAGAGGCGGCTGCAGCCGGGGCACGCATACACGGGGAGATAGAAAACATAATCTACATCGATTACAGAGCCGGCTATTGCTGCGAATGATATTGCAGGACCGGATACGTCCGGCAAGCTGAAAACGATATGCCCGCACACAGGCGGGGCAGGGTATTAATACTGTTTCTTAGCGAAGTGTTCCAGGGGGCAGTTTTTTATTGGCCTTTTACAGAATCGGATTACCCTTTTGAAGTGACGACGCTGTTTAGAAATTGCCTATACAGTCGTAAAGAAAGTTACGCATAAATCTATTTCTGGACGGTTGCGTCGTCATCGAGGTGCTCTGCGGAGCTATTTTGTCTTGCAACTAATCCTGAAAAATGCAAGATCATTCATCGCTATGAAAGATTTTTCAATAGATAGTGGAATGAAATGATGCTTGCAGTCGAAAACCCGGATGAGGCCCACAAATCAAGCGAATATGCATGATGGCTGAATAGGTTTTCTTGTACTACAATAACGACGCGACTGCCCATAGACGTCTTCAGTCGTCAGAAAAGTTACGCTTTACACTCTATTTTTGCAGAAGAATTGTCACTTCTGATTATTCATCATCCTTAAAACGACTCAACAAGTGATCTTCAGGGCCTCTGACCCGGAGGCAATGAAAACCCTGATTCAGCAGCCCCTGAAAGCACAGATTTGACGGGCTGGTCAAAAGCACAAGGAAAATGGCAAAACGTCATCGTTTCAACGCATTTACAGTCATAGATGCTATAATAATGACGGTAAACATGACGTATATTCTGGTATCATCAAGATGTAGAAAGGTTGGAGCGATTTTGCAATATCGCGTAAAAATACGAAAGCAGTTTTCGGAACTGTGGACAGGAAGGTTACAAATGAAGAATCAGACAGACAGCAGAATAATACAGAGGATCCTGTGGAGTATACAGGAACAGAGAAAGCTGATACTGCTTCTCTCTTGCCTCGTGGTATTCATAACGACATACCTGCTGATTTTGCCTGCTTTTACTCTTGATAAAGAAGAGGCTGCTGAGCAGGGCGGTATTGATGTGCCTGCTGCAAGCAGAGACGTTGCTGAAGAAAATAGCGCTGAGTCCGGGGAGCCATCCGGTAAAACTTCGCAGAAGGATACTGAGAACGTTTTCTGAAAATGACTCTGTGAAAGAGTCAGAGAACGAGTCAAAGACAGAGCCGGAGGAAGATCCGGATGCTGTGACCTCGACAGAGGAAGGTCTTTTGACTTTCGAGGGTGATGGCTTCAGTGTAACGGTCGATGACACTTCGTCAGTACTGCCGGAAGCAACAAGCGTCGCTGTAGAGGAGATCACTCCGGAAACAGATGCTGAGCAGTTCGACGAGCTCTACAGGCAGGTCGAGGAGGCCATAGCTGATGAAGCCGGTGAAGAAGACAGCAAAACTATCATCGATTTTGTCCGCTTCTACGACATCTCGCTTGAGGCAGACGGCGCTGAGATAGAGCCTGATAGCGCGGTCAATGTGATCATTGAGTATGAAAAGAAACTGAGCAGAGAGCTCAGCGTGACTGATCCGCAGAGTGTGCGCATAGTCCACTACAAGGAAGATACAAAGACGGGCAAGGTCGAGACCAAGCTGCTCGACAGTGATAAGATAGGGCTCGCTGTAGAGACTGAAAACGACAAAATGGCTGCAGCGTCATTCGAAGCGGAGTCGTTCTCGGTATACGGGATCGTAAAGACTTCGGAAGAGCCTGCTCAGTATGGCGACACTGCCGCTGACTTATCGGTGCTCACAGGTAAAGACGCAGCTAATGGGTTCTACCTTTCCGTTACTCAGGGAACTCAGTCTGATTACTATTTCCAGTCCGCAGTTGAATCCGGAGCGGGAGTTCTTAAGGAAACAACAAAAAAGGCTGACGGAGCAGTCTGGTTCTTCGAGCCGGTTGATGGATCTGATGATCAGTTCCGCATCTATACTACTGTCGGCGGAGCTAAGAGATACATAAAGCAGAAGAAGGCAGGAGATAACCCTATCGAACTGGCTGACGAAGGTAGTGCATTCGTGATCAGCAGGGCTGCCGAGGGACTGTTCAACTTCAAGCTTGCCTCAGAGGACCGCTGGCTGCAGCATTCAAAAGGCGGAAAGGGGATCAGGCTTTATCAGACCAATGATACTCCGGGAAATACAAGGATCAAGCTGACGCTCGTTTCCCACGAGGAGCCGGAAGATGACGTGTATGGGCTTGATGGAAAGACATATGGCATTGCGTATCAGGATGGATCCGCAATCTCAGCCGCGCTGAGCGCGACCGGCAAAACCTCGGGTTCGCAGCAGCGTCTTGAGGGATTCAGGACCAAAATACAGCCTGACGTGCTCGACAACGATGGCGTGCTGCTGGTTTCCGGCGGCACCGACATACAGGAATGGACTTTCGAATCTTTAGGAAAGGATAATTACTACATCACCACAAAGGTTGATGGAGAGAAGAAATACCTGACTATCAACGGTGCAAACGTTACGCTTCAGAGCACAGCTGATCCGAAGTATTCGGCCATCAATGCCAGACCGGGAACAGGTGAGAATGCAGGCAAGTAGCATTTTTCAGCAGAAGGTTATGCCCTGAATCTTGCCGGGAGCGCGTCAGACGGATTCAACGGAGCGGCAAACAACGATGCTTCTACGTGGATGAATCTGGTTGAAAAGAGCGTTATCAGTGACAACGATTTTTACAAATATAACGCAAAGAAGGTAAGCGTTTCGGATACAGAAAACGTGTATGACGGCCAGCAGGTCGTGATCTATACCCGCATCTGGAACGACAGCACTAAAAGGTATGAGTTTTATGCAGTAGACCATGACGGATCGCTGATCCGCTGCTACGACAACGGAGACGGCATCGAGTGGACCGGGACTGACATCAATACCGCGCTCTGGACATTCACGGAGTACACAGACAGCAACGGTAATCCTAATCATTACTATGAACTGCAGAATGTTCAGTACGGCAAGTACATAGCTCCTCAGCTCTCGACGGGGAAGGTGCTGTCCAGCAGCACAGTCGGCATCAACATGAGCGGACGTTACAGAGGACTGAGCGAGACTCCTATCATTGCATGGGATGACGATCAGTATTCATACTCCGGACTGAAAGCCGAAAACGGAAAGGTCGTTCCTTGCCCGCTTTCGGAGGCGCAGGATTTCTACTTCGCGATCATGAATCCTGTCAGCATAGACGATGTCATCTCGACTGTTAATACTGTAGACAATGATGACTACGGCATAACGATGAAGATGATCGACTACAACAATCCTGTGCTGGATAAGAACGGAAACCGTGCAGACAATACTAAGGGAAGAGACTCCGGACAGACCGCCGTGCTTGGTTACGATACCAATAAAGCGGGGCTGCTGTCGACACAGATCGGCGAAGAGGAAAGCTATCCGATGACAAATCCTGCGAATACAGGAAAGGATAAGGCTTCGCTGGAGACACTCTACAATGGCTCAAAGAAGGTAAATCATCTGTTCCTGAAGAGCATCTACAACGAGAGCGGTTACTTCGAGTATGACAGCACTTCCAACTTCGCTCACCTGAACGGGAACGGAGACTTCACGGTATATGACCAGATAGCTTCGATCTCTGATTACTCCGGTAAGACGGGAACTCACGGACAGTTCCTGCCATATAATGAGCTGAAGGAGGGCAAATATACATCGTTTACCAACCAGACGGATGTAAGCGGCAATGAGCTCCCTGATTCCGACCCGAGAAAAGGCGAAAAGCTCTATGACCTGGGCGACAGAAAAAGCCTCGATTACTTCTTCGGAATGGAAATGACAGCAAGCTTCACTCAGACTGCCAACGGTCTTGACGCATGGGGCCACGACATTATCTTCGAATTCTCCGGAGATGACGACTTCTGGTTCTACGTCGATGGAGAGCTGATTCTCGACCTTGGCGGCGTGCACTCTGCGCAGACGGGCTCCATCAACTTCCGCACCGGTGAGGTCAAGAGCTCAAGAGGAAACTCGACTCTGTATGATATCGTAAAGAGCAACCTGCAGGGCCGCGGAATGAGCCAGAGTGATATCAAGGAGAAGCTCGATGCCATGTTCGTGGAGAAGACTGTGAACGGCAAGACTGTCCATGTCTTCGGAGACTACACCAACCACACAATGAACATGTTCTATATGGAGAGGGGCG
>CADATR010000042.1 GCA_902790885.1 uncultured Eubacteriales bacterium | reverse complement strand
ATCACAAAATGAGTCTTTCCCTTCAGAAAGCCCACCTCTCCGTGAGGGCCTACAGCAAATACTGCCTTATTTCTGTAGTATTTCAGCGTGTCCGCCCCTGTTATCTCATTCACCTTCGGGTCATCAAGACCGCCGAGCCGCATGAGTTTTGCCTTTACCTGCTTCTCCTTGAGGCTCTTCTGCGCTTCATATGACAGGCTCTGCATCGTACAGCCCCCGCAGCTCTCCGCATAAGGGCACTCCGCAGTGATCCTGTCAGGCGACTTTTCGACTATCTCTGTCAGCACGGCCTCGGCAGATGTTTTTTTCGCCTTGGTCACTCTGGCTTTTACCACATCGCCCGGCACTGCGCCGCCGCTCACAAAAACGGCACAGCCTTCGTATCTGCCGAAAGCCCTGCCGTCATCAAGCATGTCTTCTGTTCTGAGTTCTATGATCTGATTCTTTTCCATATATTTCACCATTATGTGTCAGTGAGAAGCGTCCCCGTCGGCACCCTCGGCGAGCGCGCGCAGCTTCGCGAAGCGCTTGCTGATCGCCGCCTTTCCTACCGGCGGCGTCAACGATTCACCGATCTCGGTGAGGCTCGCCTCTGGCTTATACAGCCTGAGGTATGCCGCTTCTTTCAGAGGCGGCGGAAGATGTCTCAGCCCCTGGCTCCAGAAATCCGACATCGGATCGGTCAGCTCCTCCGCCTCAGGCTTCCGGCCTGTCTCGTCGGATGCTATCTTCACCAGCCATTCCTTCTGCTCTTCCGCTGCAAGCAGGGTCCTGTCAACGTTCGCATTGTCGCAGTTTATGATGCGCATTATCTCGCCGTGCATGCCCTTGTTTACACGTATGCTCTCAAAATCGAGCACAGCGCTGCCTGCGCCCATGATTCCGAGCATGTCGCTTATGTATGCTGCCTTCTTTATATACACAACGTAATTGTCGCCGCGCCTTGTCATGGAAGCCGACAGATCGTCGAACGAGCCGATGAGCTTCTTAAGGTCCATGGCGCTCTGCTCCTTGTCGAGTACGAATTCAAGATGATAGCTCTTGCGCGGATCCGACATGGTGCCGCAGCTGAGAAACATTCCTCTCAGATATGATCTTTTGCAGCACTTGGATTTGACGACAGGCGGATAGATGCCGTCACTGAAATAATCGTCTCCTTCCCTGATGAGAAGCATGCCTGTCTCGCGGAGTATCTGCATGGACTTTTCATCGGGACTGATATTTATATAATAAGTGTTCTTTCCCTTCTTGCCCTGGCTTCCCGGTCTGTGCGAGCCTCCGATGGCAAGGGCTGCCTTGTTGCGGAAGTATGTCTCGATCAGCACCTTGAAATGCCTCGCTACCGCGGCGCTCTCGGTAGAAGCCACAATAGCAAAACTGCCGCCTGTGATCCTTATGGAGCCCGAAGCTCTCAGAAAGCCTGCGATCTCAGCCAGCATGCAGCATTTTTTGGCGGGTTCTGTTCTCGCCAGTTCACTTTTTACGTCTGAAGAAAACGACACTCTTTTCCCTTTTTATCTCTTTCTGTTCTGAAGGTCGAGGTCTCTGTGATAGACCCTTACCCTCATGCCGTCTTTCATGAATTCTTCGGCGACGGCGTTGGCGATCGCCACCGATCTGTGATGGCCGCCTGTGCAGCCGAAGGCTATGTTAAGGTGATACTTTCCCTCTTCGACATATCCCTCTACCATCGATTTCAGCAGAGTGTGCACCGAGTCCACGAATTCACCTGCACGCGGGCTCTTGAAGATGTATTCCTTTACCTTCTTGTTGTTGCCTGTGAGCTTTTTGAGGCTGGCAACATAGAACGGATTAGGCAGGAACCTCACGTCAAACATTACGTCAGACTCTGTCGGTATGCCGTATTTGAATCCAAAGGAGCTTATGTTGACGACAAATGTGGACGATGCCGAGCCGCCGAAAAACATGTGCTCGAGTTCGGAGACCATCTCCGGCAGCTTAAGATTGCTTGTATCGAGTATAAGGTCTGCTTTTTTGCGTATATCCTTCAGCTTTTCTCGCTCTTCCTCTATAACGCTCGCGCTTGCCTGCCCTCCTGTCAGAGGATGGTTGCGTCTCACCTCGTTATATCTTTTGACGATATCCGATACGGCTGCTTCCATGTAAAGCACGGTCAGCTCTATGTCGTCTCTGCTTCTGAGCTCATCTATTACATCAATAAGCTCACCGAAGAAGTGTCCGCTCCTGAGGTCCGCAACAAAGACCGCCTTCTGTATATTGTTCTCAGCGGAAGAAGCCAGAGCAAGAAAGTTGTTTATGAGAGCAGGAGGCATATTATCGATACAGTAATAGCCCTGGTCCTCGAACCAGTTTGCCGCTCTGCTCCGTCCGGCTCCCGACATTCCCGTAATAATAACAACTTCCATAGCTTTACCTTACCTCTTCTGAATATTTACGATCCTCTCCGGATCAATACCTGCTTCAATGGCGAGTGCCATGCTTTCGGCATAGCGGCCCACGTATCTCGGTCTGTGCGCGTCGCTGCTGATGACGAATTTCACATCATACTGCTTGTAAATCCTGAGATCATCGGCGTCAGGATGTTTATGCCTGGCGTTGATCTCGACCAGCGTGCCGGTCTCCTCGCATGCCTTCGCAACTGCGTGCTCATCGATGAAGGCCTTGTCGCCCGGATGCGTGAGGATATTTATGTCATTGCTCCTTAGAGCCTTTACGATGCGGGCCGTGTTCTGCGCTCTCAGCCTCTCTTTAAGCCTTGACGGCCATGCCGGAAGCTTGAAGGCCAGAAAGTTATGTATCATGTGGCATCTGGGCACGTAGTGATAGCCTGCATTCACGAAGTCGAACTTGTCGAAGTCTTCAGGCGAAATGTCTAGCCCATTCTCCGTATCCACTATGTCGGCTTCCACTCCGAGAAACAGCATCAGCTTGGGGAACGCGGCCTTAGCCAGCGCCAGATCCCTTCTCATCTGCGGAAGCTTGCGGAGATCGATGCCGTAAAAATCGAACGGCCCGTGATCTGTTATCGCAAGCGAGTCGAGCCCTCTTTTAGCAGCCGCGCGAGCATTGTCTATGATGCGCCCCTTGCCGTGGAAATACGGCCCCACCCTGGAATAGATCGTATGGGTGTGATGATCATATTTCAGTCTGTATTCCTTTATGATTTCTCCAATGCTCATATTCATTTCTCTAAAGGCTGCAGTTTATCAGCCTCACTTCAGGCTCGAGCAGTATCCCCGAGTCCTCCATAACTGTCTTTCTCACGTGTCTCATTACCGCCAGCACATCCTCGCAGCTGGCTCCGCCGGTATTAATAACGAATCCCGAATGCTTTTCGGATACCTGAGCTCCGCCGACAGAAAAGCCCTTGAGGCCTGACTGCTCTATAAGCGCCGCGGCATAGCCTCCGACAGGCCTCTTGAAGGTGCTGCCCGCGCTTGGATAATTTACAGGCTGCTTTGAATTCCTCTTAAACTGAAGCTCTGCCACTCTTACTGCTATCGCCTCAGGCGAGTCCTCTTTCAGCTCCATGTCCGCGAATAGAATGAGTATGCCCTCATCCTCCGCGATACTGTGTCTGTATGAGAACTGCATGTCTTTGCCGCTTACCGTACGCGCTCCGGTTCCGTCGGGATCCATCACGCGGACTGATCTGACCACGTCCTTTATCTCTCCGCCGTAAGCGCCGGCGTTCATGAACACCGCTCCGCCTATGCTTCCCGGTATGCCGCTGGCAAATTCAAAGCCGCTGAGTCCGTTTTCGGTCAGGAACGCTGACGTTCTCGACATCAGCATCGCCGCTCCGACTCTGACTCTGAGCAGATCATCAGGATCGCGTACGATGCTTTCGAAATCGCCTCCGAGCTTTATCATGATGCCGGGATAGCCCTCATCCGAGACCAGAAGGTTTGATCCGTTTCCGATCATCATGTGCTCAGCTCCGGTCTCCGTTATGATCTTCATCACGGCGGAAAGCTCCTCTTCATCGCAGACCGTTATGAAAGCCGCTGCCGGGCCTCCGATCCGAAATGAAGTGTGCCTGCTCATCGGCTCATCAATGAGCACACGATCATCAGGCACATAAGCGCGTATTTTTGTTATTGTTTCAGATATGTTTTGCTGCATGTTTCTACTCAAGCAGATCCCTTTCCCTTGGATCGGCCGGGCGTGTGCTGCTAGTCTCATCGTCATCAGCACTCTCTCCGTCGCTGTTGTCAAAGGCAAATTTGTTCTGCGAAATGTCTTTCCTTTCTTTTCTGAGTTTTGAGATCCAGGACTGCTGGTTTTTCTTGTCCGGTTCGAGTTCTATCTCATCATCATCGAGGCCGTAAGGCTCAAGACTGTAATAATACGAGGTGTGGGTATTTTTCTCCTTGCTCCTCAGGCTGTTTTTCATCATCTTATCGGCATATCTGTAGAATACCGCAAACACAGGGACGCCCAGAGCCATGCCCGCGAACCCGAAGAGTCCGCCTCCTATCAGCACGGATATCAGTACCCAGAAGCTTCCGATGCCTATGGCGTTGCCTACGATCTTAGGGCCGATCACATTACCGTCAAGCTGCTGTATGATGACGATTATGACAATGAAATACAGAGCATCTATAGGATTCTCGAGGAGAAGTATGAATACCGACGGTATGGCTCCGATGAACGGACCGAAGAACGGTATAACGTTTGTAATACCTACTATTACGCTGAGCATGAGCGCGAACGGCATGTCGGTGATCTTGAGCACTACATATGTCAGTACTCCTATGATGAACGAATCGATTATGCGGCCTACGATGAATCCGATGAATGTCTCATTGACTATGCCCGCGAATTCGTAGAGAGTAGCCTTGCGCCTCTGGCTGCATGTAGCATTGACTATTTTGCGGGTTATCGCGAAAAGTCTCTCCTTGTAGTTGAGGAGGTATACCATAATCAGGAGTCCGATGAAGGCGTTTGCTACATACTTTACCGCCATCATGACTCCGTTCGATACCATCGACGCGATGCTTGCCGCATTGCCGGCCAGAATGTGCTCCTGCACCCATGATATGATCTCGCTGTTTTCCGCGTTCGCGAGGTTCTTTACCCAGACTGCGATGAACGGGAAGTGGCTGAGGTGTGTATTGCACCAGGCCGAGAATGAGATGAGTCTTTCAGGCAGTGTGTTGACCAGATTGACCGCGCTCGCTACCACCTGCGGCACTACGAAGTATATGAAAAGACCAGCCAGTCCCACTACCAGTACCACGCATACCAGAGTGGCAAGCACTCTTGCTGCAGCAAGTATGCTTCGCTTCTCTTCCTTGTCGATCGCATGGCTTCCATCCTCGTGGATGAGCATGGCGCCCATGGAAAAGCCCTTATGCTTCGCGCTCTCAAGTATCTGCCGGTAGCTCCACTTTACGCAGGCGTTGTAAACAGGGCACAGGATGAACGCCAGCACACCGCCTATGTAAATAGGCGCGAGTGTGCTGTTTATGTTTTCAAAACCGATCGATATGCGGTTTCTGGTGATCCAGTTATTGAAAATTATCAGAAGGCCTCCGCATACCAGGATCAGCAGGGCTGCTTTTGTATACGGACTTTGTCTGAATTTTTTGAACATGCAGTATCCTCTTTATTTTTCTGCGGGCGGATAATTTCCTTTTATCCTTGCACCGGGACAGCTATTTGTTCTTCACAAATGATTCTCCGGCAGATGCGCTGTTATCATCTTTTTCACCGTTCCAGGCATAGCCGAGTTCATTAAAGTGTTCATATGTCGTAACGCCGACAGAGCTTACTCCGTCGTTAGTCATTCCATGTCGTGACGTAAGAGTCTCTATATACAGTACATACTTCGCCTCTCCGACAGGCACTATGAACCTCTCACTTATATCCATCATGCCTTTTTTATCAGGAGCAGAAGAAAAACTTCCCGCTCCGAGCGACACCGCATTATCAAAATCTGCGGCGCTCCAGTCGGCAAATCCGACTACATCCTCCGCGCCCTTCGGGTTTGACATAATTCCTGCAAGCTTATCTGCTTTTCCGGTTTTGAGAGCCTTCATTACCGCGTCGGAATTTGTTTTGCTGTATTCCGCCATTGTGTAAAAATCCGGCTCTGAAATATTCTCAGAAGCTACTTTTTTATTGTATGTGTGCACTGCTGTCACAATCGTAACGATGACAAAAATAAGCAATGTCATCAGCAATGCAACGATCAGTATCTGGGTGGATTTTTTCTTTTTCATTTTGCTCTCCTGTCCTGTATATCTATCATATAGCATTTGTCCGCACTTGTCTAATGATGTATACTATAAATATGACAGATGAAGAAATCAGGCGCGAATTGCGTAAACAAAGAAAACGCAAGCTGTTCAAAAGGCGTATAATATCACTCGCAATAGCGGCAGTCATCGCTGTCGGCGGCGGTGTTTTAGCCGGTACCGCGATCGGAAACAGAAGCTACACGAAAGAGATGAAGAGTATCGTTTCAGTCGTCAGTGACAAGCCGATCGTCAAGGCAGCGATGGGACAGCTCGGCAATAAAGGCGGCGAACGTTTCTGGTCGTGGTATGGATTCGAAAACCGCGAGGATTGGTGTGCGCTTTTCGTGTCATGGTGCGAAGATCAGTGCGGATATCTGAAATCCGATGCCGCTCCTAAATTCGCCATCGTGAGTGACGGAGCCGACTGGTTCGTGCTTCGCGATCAGTGGCGCCTCATGGGAGATACCCCTGAGGCCGGCGACATCATATTCTTCGACTGGGATCAGGACGGAGCCCGCGATCACGTGGGCATCGTGACCGGCGTAGTCGATGACAAAGTCTTCACGGTAGAAGGCAATTCCGGCGACCTCTGCAGACAGAAACGCTATTTCGTTGATGATCCTGCCATATACGGCTACGGTGTGATCAAAACTAAAGAATAAATAATGAGCTGTGCCCATCTGTCGTGACAGGCACAGCTTTTTTATTTGTCCGTTTTTCTATCTTACATCAAGATCAGGCTCGATGGCTTCAAACACCGGAAGTATGCCGGTCTTCTCAGGAGTCTGGGCAGGAAGCTGCCAGAAGTCATGAGCGCAGTAATTATTGCCCTCTACAATGGCAGGCCCGTCAGGCGTAATGCCTATATCCCATCCTACGTATCTGACCTGAGGCACCACCAGGGCCGCCTGCTTGGCGAGCTCGCAAGCTTCTTTGAACATAGGCACCTGATGCCCCATCAGCTTGTAATGAGTCATCGGATGCTCATCATATGTTATCGCCATCGATCCGTCTCCGCTTACGCCCGGTGAGCAGATCTTTCCGGTCTCCAGATCTACACGTGTACCGAATCCGTAGTTATCCACCACGCGGCCGTTCAATCCGAATTTCTGTGTAGCGAATATAACATGAGGGACTCTCTGCTTATCCACAACTGTTATTATTCTCAGGCAGTTCATTGCGTAAGGATATACCTTCTCATTGTCAGGATGCTGCTTCAGCACTTCCTCAAGAAGCCATGAGTCCTCCTGCAGGAGCTCCCTGTACATCTCATCGAAGTCCTTGTAGTCATCGAGGTTCTTCTTCATGCAGCCGTGACCGCAGGAGCCGTCGACAGGCTTGCAGAATATGACCTTATGCTTTTCAACAAACTCCCTTACCTCTCCCTTCGATGATGTCTGGAAATTGATGAAGTCGCGTTTGATATAATCTTTGAACAGATTGTTGAAATCCTCTTTGTTGTCGAAGAGATGCTCATATGTGTCATCGTTGAAATGGCTTATGAGTTTCTTATTGCGCAGTCTTGTGAGGAAAGTGTCACGCTGCTCGTCTGTCAGATCCCAGAATCCGAAAGTGACATAATCATAATATCCCGCGCCATACTTCACTGCGCACTTTACCATGTCGGCAGTGATCGCAGACTTGCTCATTCCCGAAAACTTCGCTGTCCTGTCGAGGACATCCTTATATTTATCAAGGCTCATTCCCTTGAGAACCCGTAACATGTAACTAGGACTCAGCACCTTGTAACCTCCTTGTTTCTACTCATAGTTATATAATTGTACAATACATCGCCGCAGGTTGCCAGTATGTCATCCAAACTTAATAATATGATATAATCCCAAATGCGTATCACTTTTATTATAAAAGCATGATACAATAACCTGTCAGTATTAATATTTATGCGATAAACAAAACGCGGAGACGAGCGTTGCGCAGAAGACGCAAGGAATGCCGGAGAGAGGCCGCCGGTGAGCGGATGGAACGAGTCTCGCAAGCGAAGCGTCAGAGCCGTTCCCCGCGAAGCAAGGCCGAACGAGATGGCATTCCCGTCGACGGAGCAGGCGAGGCGAGTATTTTGTTTAGCGCATAACAGAGAAGGATGAAAGATTTATGGAATTCACAGCTAATGCAAATAAAAACGTTTCGATCGAGACTTCTACAGGCACCTATGACAGATGTGCCATACAGACCCATTTTGTTCAGATCGGAGAAGATTATGTTGAGCTTGTTGAGAGATATGTAAAGCCTCTCTGGCAGGAGGGCGATATGCTCGCCATAGCAGAAAAGATCATTTCGCTCTGCCAGAACAACGTCATTCCTAAAAAGGACATGAAGGTCACAAAGCTCGCGAAATTTCTCAGCCGCTTTGCCACTCAGCACAATTCGGCCGGCATAGGCGTAGGCGATGTATACAAGATGCAGTATGCCATTGATCTCAACGGAGGAGCGAAGGTCTTCCTCGCCGCTGTATGTGCCGGTTTCGGCAAGCTGGTTGGAAAGAAGGGCATCTTCTATGACATGGTAGGAGAAGAAGTCCGCGGACTCGACGGCTTCTACCCGGATGTGTTCCCTGTTTACGGCGAATACGGCATTCCTCTTCCGAAAGATCCGGACGGTGTCTGCAGAAAGATCAAAGAAAAAACGGGCATCTCGTGCATCATCATAGATGCGAACGATTTTACCCGTGATATTCTCGGAAAAAGCAGCGATGTGACTCTCAGTGAGGAGCAGCTCTGCGAGATCATCAGAGACAACCCTGCAGGCCAGGACGACCAGTGCACGCCATTTATACTGATCCGAAAAAAATGATCCGGTCTACTCCGGATCATAGTATGTCTGCATGTCTTCGAGGTATTCCTCAAGGCACAGGCCATTGCTCATAATGATTTCAGCATGTTCTTTACCGACATATCTGTAGTGCCAAGGCTCATAGATTATGCCGGTTTTTTCTTGCATATCCTTTGGATAGCGAAGGATGAATCCGTACTCATGGCAATGTTCCATAAGCCACTTCTGGGCAGGCATGTCCTCCTGCTCATCTATGAGAGGATCGCCCCAGCCAAGTGAGTCTGCATCGATGATATCGATAGCCAGACCGCACTCATGCTCGCTGTGTCCCGGGATCGCAGTATCTGCCTTGTTGGCAGTGTGATCGTAAAGATACTGCTGTGTCTCACGGGTCCTGAATGACGAGATTATCCTCGGAGAATAACCGGCTTCCCTGCAGTCCGACAGCATCTCCATAAGAGGATCCCTTATCCTTTCATCGACATAGTAGCCGTCTTCGGCTTCTGCAGTCGCTACATCAAAATCGTCCGGAATGGCATTCCACTCGTTCACGAGTATCAGATACCACTGGCCTTTTTCTTCAGCTATCCTGTCGAGTTTTTCCTGCTCCCTGGTTTCCTCTTCAGCCTGCTTCTGCCTTGCCTCCTCTGCAGCTTCTTCTGCCTCCCTAAGATCGGCTCTGATTGCTGCCTTATGGACAATGAAAGCAGCAGCGGCTATGACCGCAAAGGTAAGAATGATTATAAATATCGTCAATCCCCGTGTTTTTTTCATTTTCTGCTTTTTCTTTCTCAATCCTTCGCGGCACGCTCGCGCGCAAGCAGCGCTGCGCCGTAAGCCCCCGCGTACCTGCCGTCAGGCATGGCCAGAGCTGTTTTACCAAGTTTTTTGCTCAGAAGCGAAGCGAAGAATTCGTTGTTGCTGAAGCCCCCGGTGATGATTATGGTATCCTGCAGTTCTTTTCGCTGCACCAGAGTAGCGACCTTGAGCGCTACGGAATCTATGACTCCTGCAGCCAGATCCTCGCGGCTTCTGCCCTCTCCCATGTAGTTTATCACTTCAGACTCTGCAAACACAGTGCAAAGTGAGCTGATCGAAATAGGGTCGCCTATCTCGGCAAGGTCAAAAAGTTCTTCTATTGTAAGTCCCAGCCTGTTGGCCATTACCTCAATGAACTTTCCTGTGCCGGCAGCGCACTTGTCGTTCATAAGAAAGTCGATAGGTTTGCCGCCCTTTACGTTGATATACTTGGTGTCCTGTCCTCCTATGTCGATGATGGTGCAGTCACGCCCTATCATCTCATAGCCGCCTCTTCCGTGGCATGTGATCTCGGTGATGACTTTGTCGGCATAGTCGACGCTAATGCGGCCGTAGCCTGTCGCGACCACGCTTGAGTCATCGATGTCACCATATCTTTTAAGAAGGTCATCCTTGATGATGCCCGCAGTGATCTTGCTGTTCCACCCCGTCGGAAGCACTTCAAATACAGGATCCCTGCCCTCTTCAAGGACACACACCTTTGATGCGGTCGAGCCTATGTCTATTCCGATGTATTTCTTTCCCATATATATTTTTCCTTTTCTGTATTTCCAGCGCCGCATGGCCTGAATCATGAGCCTAGCCGTATTTGTGGCGCGTATTATCGAATGTATTGTTAAGCCCGCTTATCTGCAGATACGCCAGATTCTCCTCACCGGCGATCTCCTTTATCTTTTCCACGTCTTCTCCGTGCACCAGCAGTGACACTCCGCAGCATACCGAAAGCTCTCTCGGCGTCGGACTGATCTGGGCATACATTCCCTTTCCTTTAAGCGAGCGGTACATTGCCGTCGCGTCGGTATGATTCTGAAATAAAATGTAATAGTGTAAATATTCTGACATCTTTTCTTCCTAAAATATGGGGACGGATAATCTCCGCCCCCATATTATCATTTTTGGCCCTATTGAGTCATCTTTCGATAGGCAATTAGCCGAGCATCTCGATGAACGCGCCGATCCTTGTCTTGAGCTGCTGAGCGTCGTTGTCTGTGTAATCTGTCTCGATTCCGAGGAACGGGATCCCCTCTGCCTTGCATCTCTCTTCGAGGCTTCTGCCTTCGATATCATATGTCTGGCAGAACATAAGGTTAACATCGATAACTCCGTCAGCCTTGCTCTCCTTAGCCAGTCTTACGACATCGTCGAATCTGCCTGTGTTAGGAGTGAAGCATGCGCAGTTGATGCCCATATATCTGTTTGCGATGTTCTGAACCATCTCATTCAGAGTAGCTCCGCTCTCATCAACCTGATTCTCGAAGTATCTTGTACCTGTGCATGTCTCTTCGCATACTACGATGCCGCCGCTTGTCTCGACGAGGTTGTGCATCTTCCAGTTAGGAATAGCCATC
>CADATR010000041.1 GCA_902790885.1 uncultured Eubacteriales bacterium | reverse complement strand
AGGGTGTAACAGCCTCGTGGGTTCGAGTCCCATGCTCTCCGCCACAGGGTAGCCCTGAGAGACAGAATCTCAGGGCTCTTTCTTTGCAATCATTTCAGCCTCTGGGCCTTAAATTTCAACAAAAAATGGACTTTCGCAGAGGTGTACACGCGGGTACCCGGAGGTCGCTCAAAGTCCAAAATTAGGAGACAAATTAGGGGATAAGAGCGGTCTTTGAGGAGATGAGTACGATATTTTTCATGGTACGCAAACCCCCTTATACCCGTCTCCCATTCGTCTCCCAAATGATCACCGGACACCTTGAAACACCTTGAATAGCCCGTCTCCTCGAAATTAGGGCCTTTTCCCGCAAAACCCGTGGTACCCAAAGCGTCTCCTATCTGCAAATGCCTTCAAATATGAAAGAGATTTTGCATAATTGCGGTAATACATTCACCGATATAGCATAAAAGCAAAAAGGAGGAAATCACCATGTTCGGGAACAAGATAAAGCTGTCAGTGACTCACGATGAGATCAGAGTCCTTGTATATGCACTCAATGAACTTAGAAACGCTCTCATAGAAGAAGGCCGTTATACAGATGCCGTTGATGATCTGCTTATCAAGCTCCTGGCATAGTCTTTCAAATGGATCCTTCCGTACATATCCTGCTCACTAACGGGCAGGATTATTTATTTGAGAAAGGCCGGAGGAGCCGGCGGGGAGGAAACAATATGATCAGAATTATCAAGAGAATCAAAGTAAAGATGGCAGAGAGAACGGAGCAGGAACCTGAGATCCGCGAGGAACTGATGCAGATAGCGGAAGAACTGAATCGCATGACGATGAACGCACTCATTCTGAGCGATATGGCCGAAGGGATCATACGAAGACTGGACGGTGATGAGTAGTGGCAAAGACTATAGCTGTATGTAATCAGAAAGGCGGCGTTGGAAAGACGACCACTACGCTGAATCTCGGAGTCGGTCTAGCCAGGCAGGGCAAAAAAGTTTTGCTTGTGGATGCAGACCCCCAGAGCGACCTTACAGCATCGCTCGGATGGAACGGAGATGCTCTAGAGAAGTCGCTCGGCAGACTTATGTATCTGGCAACACAGGAGAATAAGCCTGAAATTCGGGATACGATCATCCATCATCCGGAGGGAGTAGACCTGATCCCATCCAATCTGGATCTTTCATCTATGGAGACACAGCTTGTGAACGCGATGAGCCGGGAAAAGATACTCTCGAACATCCTGAGGGACGTGGAAAAAGATTACGACTATATCCTCATCGATTGTATGCCATCTCTTGGCATGATAACGATAAATGCCCTGACGGCTGCAGACAGCGTAATAATACCCGTACAAGCCCAATATCTTCCTGCTAAAGGCATGACACAGCTGATCAGGAGCATCGATATGGTCAGGAACCATACTAACGGCAAACTGCAAATAAACGGCATTGTCATGCCATTGGTAGATAACCGTACAAATCTAGCTAAAGAGGTGATAGATACTCTCAGGACAAAGTACGGGATGCAGATAAGGATATTCGATACGCAGATCCCGGTCGCGGTCAAAGCAGCAGAGGCTTCAAAAGCCGGGCAGAGCATATATGCGTATGATCGTGATTCGAAACCTGCAAAGGCTTATGAGGCGCTGACAAAGGAGGTGATGAGACTTGGCGAAAGAGAAAAGCGTAGAGATGAGGCTGCCATCGCTAGATGATCTGTTCTCATCTCAGGAGGAAAGAGACGACGCAAAACTGAAAAGAATATATGATATCCCGATCCTCGATATAGATAAGTTTCCTGACCATCCTTTCAAGGTGCAGGATGACGAGGACATGATGAACCTTGCTGAGTCTATCCGTACTAACGGAGTTCTTACTCCTGCTACGGTACGAAAAAAGGAAGACGGAAGATATGAGCTCCTTTCAGGACACAGGCGAATGCGAGCATCTCAGATAGCGGGACTCGATACACTCAGATGTGAAGTAGTCGAGATGAGCAGAGATGAAGCCGTAGTATTTATGGTCGAGAGCAATTTCCAGCGGACCAAAATACTTCCAAGTGAAAAGGCATTTGCATACAAGATGAGGCTGGAGGCGATGAAACGGTTGCCTGGAAGAAGACCAGAGAGAAATGGGGCACCAGTGGAGCCCCTTTCTGGTAAATCAAGAACAATACTGGCGGATGAGACTGGTGAAAGCAGGGAACAAATCAGAAGATATATCCGCCTCACCGAACTTATTCCAGAGATCCTGGACATGGTAGATGACGGGCAGATCGCCATGAGGCCTGCTGTCGAACTCTCATATATCCCCAAGCTCAAGCAAGGAGAGATCTGGCAGCAGATGGAACTCGAGGAGTGCACGCCATCATACTCCCAGGCTATTCGGATGAGGCGTATGTCTGAGGAAGGCAAACTCACAAGGGAAGCAATCGAAGCCATAATGCTTGAAGAGAAACCAAACCAGAAGGAGAGGATCGTGTTGAGAGGGGACAAGATCAGCAGGCTCTTCCCGCCGGATCTGCCGTTATCCAAGCGAGAGGACTATATAGCCGCTGCTATGGAATACTACGGCAGGCATCGGGAACGTCAAAGAACGAGAGATGATGCCAGGTGACATATGGAATCATCCACGCCGGTATGAGGAGCAGGTTTTCCCGTCTCCTTCCCTGTAACCCTACCTCTCGAACTACCAGTTACTACCCGAAGAAGAAATAAATAGAGTAAGAGTATAGCTAATAACTAAATAATAAAGAGAAATGCATAAAGGCGTCTGTATCGGAATAAGCAGACGTCTTTTTGTATGCCCGGAAAGGAGTGAGAAATGACTCAAAAGCAAAAACCAGACGAAAGAAACGAAGTGATCATGTGCACGGACGACACAGGTATGCAGCTCTATCTCAGCGAGAAGGCAGCCAACAAACTCAGCTGGGTGCTGGCAGGGCTCATGGCGGCACTTGTGATGCCGGTGATCATCCTCGCGTTCATGTGCATTTAAGTTAGCGGAAAGGAGAAACAACGAAATGACAAACGACAAGCATTCAAGCGTATTCAGACGAATGCTCACAATTGCCGTTGCCTTCGTCATGATGCTCGGTGCGACGCTCCCGGCAGCGACACAGACAGCGCTGGCAAAGGGCTTCAGCGGCAAGGTGGGCAGCAAATACACAGTGACCGACGGAGGCAGAATGACTTACGGATCCGGTCTCGGAGGTTACAGCCTAACAAGAAAGTGTGATCTGGGCGATGACCTCGGAAGCAGGTATTCGTACTGCGTGCAGCCGGCGAAGAACTCACCGCCTACAGGCACTGTAACAGTCGATAAAGTCGTTACGGATGAGGACGACAAGGGAAAGTGGAACGCACTGAGAAATGTCATCTACTACTCGCCATCCTATCCTGGCTATGACGACAACGTGAAGAACATCAAAGGCGACTACTACACAGGTGACTACAGCACAGACTGGGGAATCGCCCACCTGGCGCTCTCTTATGTCTATGCCGGCAGGCCGTCAGATATGGATACCTGGGGCGGAACACATGCATCCGACCTCGGTTCGGTATGGACCAAAGCCAAGAAACTGGGCGACGCTCTCTGGAAGGCAGATAGCACGAAAGACGATGCAGTTCCTGACAGCTTCAAGGTGTTTATCGCGTATATGTCCGGCGTACAGGACATGATCGTTGGTTACCTGGAATCTCCGGGATACCTGAACATGAAGAAAGTCAGCAACAGGACATCCATAACGGATGGTAATTCGTGCTACTCGATCGAAGGAGCAGAATACACGGTATATGACAGCGCCGGCAAGTCGGCCGGGAAGCTCACAGTGAAGGCGAACGGTGAGAGCAACACCATCGAACTCCTGGCGGGCAAGTATACGGTGAAGGAGACAAAGGCCCCGAAGGGATATGCGAAGGACGACACGACATATTCGGTGAAGATAGTTTCCGAGGAGACAACGGAATTCACAGCAAAGGATGAGCCTATTACGGATCTGATCGAGCTCATGCTCACTAAGAATCCGGTTGGCTATCCTCATGACCACGGTGAAGGCGACGCGACTCTGAAGGGCGCTGTCTATGAATTCAAGTTCTATGCCGGCCAGTACGATACTGCGACAGCTGCCGAAGCATCCAATACGCTGAAGGCAACTTGGAACCTTGTTACCGATGAGCACGGAAAGATCAGCGGGCAGAACCCTGTGAAAGCACAGGGATATGCAAGTTCTGCATTCTACAAAGACAAGGAGGGTAAGACAGCTTATCCTCTCGGCACATATGTAATCAGAGAGGTAGAGGCACCGGCCGGATATCTTGTCAATAATGCGAAGCTGGTGTGCCATGTCACAGAGGACGGTACAGACAACCTTCATGTGAAGACTTATAACGAGAAGATCAAAGGCGATGACACGATCGTCCGCGGTGGTGTGAAATTGTCCAAAATCGATAACGATCTGGATGAAAACTACGCGCAGGGCGATGCGACTCTGCAGGGAGCCGAGTGCACCATCTACAACCAGTCCAAAGAGTCTGTAATGGTAGGTGGGAAGGAGATCGCAAAGGGAGGTGCTGCACTCGTGATCACTACAAATGCAGACGGTATCGCAGCTTCGGATACTCATGCCCTCCCATACGGATCCTACCTCATCAAGGAGACTAAGCCTTCAAAGGGGTATCTCCTGAATACTCAGTGGTCCAGAGCGTTCTCTATCCGAGAGGATGGAAAGATCATTGACCTGACTGAGGATAAAGTAAGAGAAGCCGTAGAGAGAGGCGGCGTGCAGATAATCAAGAGAGATAAGGAACTCGTAAAGTCCGAAGCTCTCGGCGGTGCGCACCTTGACGGGATCGTCATGACCATCAAGAACGTATCCGGAAGAGATGTTGTCGTAAGAAAGGATCTCGACAACAAGACTGATAAGATTGACTGGAAGAAGCTCAAATCCAAGAAGGATCTCTTTGAAAGCGAAGCAATCAAGAGAGTGCCTACCGGCAAGGACATTGGCAAGATCACAGTCCACTGGAACGAAGAGAAGAAGGCTTATACTGCTGAGACTCTTGCAGATGACCTTCCGTACGGAACCTACACTATACGTGAGTCCAAGACCAATGAGACATATCAGAGAACAGACAAGACAGAGCACATGTTTACCATCCGTGAGGACGGTGTCATTGTTGCATTCGATGACAATAAGAATGAGCAGGCGCTGACTTTCGATGACTATGTCTATCGTTCAGATGTACAGGGAACCAAGATCGCGGATTCAACTTCCGAGAGATTCTCGTATGTTCCATTCAAGATCATTTCTGTTACCAACGGTGAGACACATGTAGTTGTAACTGATAAGAACGGCTTCTTCTCTACAAAGGACAGAAGATCCGCCGGAGACTTCGATGAGGATGAGGACGCGGATACTGCAAGAAAGCAGAATCCATTCGATGATCTGCTTGAGGCTGAGGATATCAAGACTGCTGACCTCGAGAAGAGATCCCAGGATATCCTCCACGGAGTATGGTTCGGCACAGGCGAGTTCGGGAACAAGACGGAGATGAACAGCAAGTTCGGAGCACTCCCTTATGACTCGTATATCCTTGAAGAGATGCCATGTGAGCATAACGAGGGATATATCCTTCAGAAGTTCTACTTCACAGTAGATCAGAAGAGCCAGAACGGATTCGTTGATCTTGAGACCATCACTGATGATGTCCCTGAAATCGGAACTACAGCTTCTGTTGATGGAAAGAATAAGGATATCCGTCCGCAAAAAGAAATCAAGCTTGTAGATGTTATAGAGTACAAGAATCTGAAAAAGGGCGAGACTTACACTGCCAAGGGAGTTCTTATGGACAAGGCGACTAAGGCGCCGGTACTCGACATAAATGGAAAGCAGATCACTGCTGAACAGGAATTCAAGACATTTATAAGCAGCGGCAAGGTAAAGGTCACATTCACATTTGATGCTACCAGCCTCTATGGCAAGGACACAGTAGTGTTCGAGAAGGTATACGACAGCGAAGGACACGTCACTGCAAAGCACGAAGAGATCGATGACGAAGGCCAGACAGTAACGTGGGAGCACATGAAGCCTTCCTACGAGATGTATAAAATCCGTACTACTAAGGCTCCTTCCGCTGGGGACAAGTATGGCTTCTTCGCGCAGGATGAAGTCGAGTACGAGGTCCATGTAGAGAACACCGGAAACATCGAGATCACAATGGATGTCACAGACCAGTTCACTCAGAACCCTGAGTACTTCACAGTACCAAAGCTCAAGGACGTCAAGTTCGCCGGCGAGGGCACATGGAATAACAAGGGCAAGGATGAGTTCAAAGCCAACATCACTTTGATGCCCGGCGAGAAAGCTACTGTCACATACACCGCGGTAGTAAAGGACGAAGCCAAGGCATATCTTGCGGCAAAGGCAAAAGATTCTGACTCGCTGGATGAGAAAAATCACGACACTAACAGGGTTTACCAGAAGAACAAGACCGACAATAAGGACGGCTACTGGAATACCGCGAAGTGTGAGAACGTGACATATCCTAAGCCGGATAATCCTGATGAGCCGGGAACTCTGGAGCCTAAGGACGATGTGGCACAGACTCCTGTTCAAAAGCCTGCGATCGGGACCTCACTTGCAAACAGCAAGGGCGACAAGACCGTTGCTACGGCAAAGGATACTGAGCTAATCGATACTATCGCGTATGTCGGTCTCGATACTTCCAAGTGGTATGTATTCGAGGGAACTCTGATGGTAAAGGACAGCGGTGATCCTCTCGTGGAGCACGGCAAGCCAGTTACCGTAATGAGCGAGCCGTTTAAACCGGCGAGATCTAACGGAGCGAGCGAGGTCAGATTCATCATCGATACTACTAAGCTCGACGGCAAGGAACTCGTTGCATTCGAGAACTGTTATCGCCTGAACGAATTTAAGAAGGGCGATGATGTCTCAAAGGCAGACAAGACTGTCGTTGCCGAGCATAAGGATCTTAAGGATGAAGGCCAGACCGTAAAGGTGTCCAAGACAGCCAAGAGAGTTCCGCCTAAGACAGGGGACAACACAATGCTGCGGTTTTATGTGATCATTTTTGCGGGCGCTCTCGCAGCAGCTCTGACTGTAGCGATAAAAGAGACTATTCGCAGACGCAGAGAAAGAGCTGAGGATATGGCAATGTTCGTTGACTAAGCAGCATCGGGCAATAACGAATTACTGACGCAGAGGCGGAAGCTTAACAGCGACCGCCTCTATTATTATGACCTATCTTGCCAAACGCATCTTTTTCGGCTATTATGTAATCATAGTACAGATTAGCCGAAAAGGATTCGACGTATGAAATATTTAAAAAGAAGTCTTGAATCTATAGTAAGAGATGCAAGTGCTGAATATCCGGTAGTGCTTGTTACCGGCCCTAGGCAGGTCGGTAAGACTACTATGCTTCAGAAACTAATGGAAGACACTGATCGTTCTTATGTGTCTCTTGATGATCTGAATGAGAGGGCATTGGCAAAAAATGATCCGGAACTATTTCTGCAGATACACAAGCCGCCGGTTCTCATAGATGAGGTCCAGTATGCCCCGGAGTTGTTCACTTATATAAAGATCATTGCAGACAGGATGAAAGAACCTGGGGCTTTCTGGCTGACAGGCTCACAGGCCTTCAAACTGATGGAAGGGATAAGAGAGTCTCTGGCCGGAAGAGTGGCGGTCTTGTCACTCACACCTTTATCACAGGCGGAAATAAGCGAGCGCGAGCTTCAGCCATTCAAAGTTGATCTGGGTGATTTGAGTGAAAGGAAGGGAAAAAGGATACCAGCTGATCTGGATGGCATCTATGAGCGCATATATCGCGGCTCTATGCCGGCGATTGCCAGCGGCCAGATAACTAACATCCACATGTTTTACAGCGGCTATATATCAACATATATTGAAAGAGATGTGAGGGAGATTTCCGATTCAATCGATTCTCTGAAGTTTATGAGATTTGTTACTGCTGTGGCAGCCAGATGCGGCCAGATGATAAACATGGCAGAGATAGCTAAAGATGCTGATATCAATCAGAAGCAGGTCAAAGACTGGCTTGGGATCCTTGAGACACTTGGGATAATATTCTATCTTCACCCTTATTCAAATAATCTTCTAAAGAGGCTTATCAAGACACCAAAGCTGTACTTCTATGACACTGGACTCGTCTGTTATCTGACAAGATGGAGCAGTGCGGAAACTCTCGCTAATGGTGCAATGAGCGGAGCAATACTTGAAAACTATGTCGTATCAGAGGTGGCAAAATCATTCCTGGGTTGCGGACAAGAGCCGTTCATGTACTATTATCGTGACAAGGATGCGAAGGAGATTGATATTGTTCTGGAGCGGGATGGTGAGCTTAATCCAATCGAGATTAAGAGGTCATCTAATCCGGGAAGGGAATTGACCAAAGTATTTTCTCTGCTGGATCGGGCATCTGTACCGAAAGGGAAAGGCGCAATAATTTGCATGAAGCAGGACCTCAGTGCAATTGACAAGGACAACTATATTATTCCGGTGTGGCTTATTTGATAGGACCAATTAAGACAGGACGCAACTGACGCAGAGGCGGAGGCTTATACAAGCAGCCGCCTCTATTATTTTGCTCAAAATATGGAGGACAGTAAAAATGAACTACAACGAGAGGAAATTCAATACAGACATCGCGGCTGTTTGCGGACTCAGGGAAGCTGTAATAGCAGACTTCCTTAGAGCCCTCCAGTTCACCGGCGATGAGACTACTTACAGGCACGGGTACTTCTGGGTGAAGTGTTCACAGAAGACAATGACAGTTCATCTGCCATTTCTTACGGAAGATATGGTGCGGCATTCCGTAAAGAAGTTGGTGGAAAAGGGGATCATAAAAGTTGCGACTCACAGTCAGGACAAATTTGATCATACCTATTGGTACACATTCACTTCGTATGGTGATGAACTGCTAGACGACAGCAGGTGTATTGGTTGAGACCGATACCTAAGCCACCGGGGATAAGGACAATGTGCCCGGATAACTGCAGATACCGCAGCAAACTCGCACCATTCTGCGGATACTGCATGCTCGAGATATTAGGCAGGAAGAAAGAAGAGGAGGAGACGGATGGCAGCGGAGAAGAAGAACGGATTGAACAAATCCAAGCTGAAGACGATGGAGAAGCTTAAGGAAAAAGGCTTCGACACAGCGAACAAGATCAAGACGCTCGATGGCAGGTCGATACTTAAGAACGATCTGATAACGGAGATGGAAAACATCTTTGATCTGCAGGACGCGATCAAAGCCAATCACGGAGAACTCGCATGGCTCATGGATGGCGAGGATCAGAAGCCTGAGAAGAAGGAGGTGTCTAAAGATGTGCATGAAGATGTCGGATACAGTAGTGAAAGCGAAGGATCCTACAGTTACGGAAACTGATAAGACCCTTAAGGAACTGGTCGAGGCGCTGAATGATGGCGAGGTGATCTCAGTATCGCTCGAGGGGATGGTGATCAATGGGCAGGAGACCTAATGACGAGAAGATAGACGTTGTCACCATCCGCATGGTAAAGGAGCCATCACTTTACAGCGCAGAGAAGATCAGGACGCCGGATGATGCCCTCCGGTTGATCGCAGATGAGTTGGCCAGCTATGACAGAGAGGTCTTTGCGGTCCTCAATCTGAAGGTAAACGGGCAGCCTATAAATCTCAACATCTGCAGCGTCGGCTCGCTGGACTCTTCAGTGGTATCTCCCCGCGAGATATTCAAGAGCATCATCCTGTCGAACTCCGGAGGGTTCATCGCGATCCACAACCATCCGAGCGGGAACATAAACCCAAGCCAGGAAGACAAGGATGTCACGAAGAGGCTACTCGCCTGCTCAGATCTGCTTGGCGTTAGGATGCTTGATCACATCATAGTCGCCGGAGAGACAGGCGATATCTACAGCTTTAGGAGCGAAGGATTGCTCGATAAACTCAGGCCCAAACGCAGGGACTGGGAAAGATAAAATACTATTTCAACTTAACCGAAAGGAGCTGTATATGGCAGAAAACAGAAGCAATGAGGTAACCTTTGAGATCGTCGAACACATCGGAGTGATCGATTCGATTGAAAACAGGGATGAGAAGTGGACCAAAGAGGTCAATGTAGTCGCATGGAACGGCGGCAAGCCGAAAATCGATGTGAGGGACTGGAATGCGAATCACGACCGTATGGGCCGCGGCATTACCCTGACTGAGGATCAGGCAATGAAGCTGACCAAGGCGCTTGTGGACAGATTCAGATCCAGAGCCCAGGAACACTCTACTCCCATGAGGGACGACTACGCAAGGTAGTCATTATGCGGCACTTAAAGTGCCGCAATACATGACGGTATTTTAGCCACTGCTTTGCGAAAGTAGGATAAGTTTTGCAATGTTTAGAGTAGCACTTCTTATATAGAATCTAATCATCGAAAAAGAGGAGGAAATAGCTATGAAAACTAAGATCTTTTGCAGAACTAGAAAATCGTACAATGACTTTTATATTGTGTTCGAAGGGCGAGAGTACTTCTTGTTCTCACAAAACAGAAGAAAGGGCGTGGAAAGATATTATCAAAATGGAGTTGCATTGGAATTAGCATTAAAACACAGTAGAGGAAAGACTGATTGCGCAATCCATAGGACGATGGATAAATTAAGGCTTTACATTAGATACATTGAAAGTCAAAATGAAATTGCAGTACTAAATAAAACAAAGGAAAGAATACAGAAGGCTGCAGCTTAGAAATAGTGAGGTTGTGAAATGTCAATAAAGGATTACGACAATACCATAGATTATATCGAAGACAATATAACGGAAAATAAAGGAGTTCTCTTCGACGCAGCTGAAAAACTATTGAATGTTCCAGGAAGAGATGCTGACGAATTCTTTTCTTGTGTAGAACCGGAAGGCCGAACTATTAAAAAATACATTAGAGATAGAAAGTTATACTGCGCATTGCAAGATTTTATTTCGGGAAAAACATCCGAACATGTAGCAGAAAAATATGGTATTTCCGATGCTTCCAGGTTTTCTACAGACGTTAGGGCAATGGTTGGAAAGCCTCCGCAAAAGTTAAGAAATGAAGGGTACAAAGTCCCAGAAGTCAAACATCTAAATGACATTTTAAAAATGGAAATATTTCCTCAAGGTCGAAGCTTCATATTGACAAAAGAAAAAACCAAAAAATACATAGCACAAGTAAAGCGAATACAAGAGGAAAACACTCATCTGAAAGATGAACTGGCAATAATCAATCAGGTGGCCGAGAAAAAATCAGATAATTATATTGAAGAAATAAAACGCTTGATTGATGAAAACTATAGTCTGAAAGATGAACTGATGCAAATCAAACGCAAGGAGATGTCAAATAGAATGGCGACAGTAGAAACACATAAAAGGCATACTATTAAGAAAGATGAGTATTTGAAGTTCTTGAAAGTCGAAGAATGCCGGAGACAATATGGATTCACTGTTGAACAGATATTGAACCTTTATAGAGAATCCTTAAATACCGGACAAGCTCTTGAATCTTTGTGTGATGAGGCACTATATGACTTCAGATTTGAAATTGAAGAAATGGAGAAAGAAATACGCGGAATGTATGAAATAGAGGATTTTAATTATCATCTTGAATATGAAATGAATAACAGTGAAGCTTTCGATTATTATTTCGGAGATGATAGTCTTGATGAATTGTCGGAAGATCCATATGCAGATAGTTCAGATGTAGAGACCTGGGAAGAATATGATGACATCAATCCGGAAGATAGACTAGAGAATACTCTAATGGAAATGGAATTGGAAAATGAAAAAGCTGAACAGGAAATAAATAAATTTGAAGACTATATCGAAGAATTGTGGGGGAATAACGATGAAGTCATAGGTGATGATACCTATTTTGAATAAGAATGATTATTTGAGAGCATCGTTGTGAATGATGCTCTTTGCATTTTTTGAGCATAAACTGCAATGTTCTTAAAGAGAGCACTCTCATATCATTTAGTCACAAGGTAACGAAGAAAGACGAGGTGGCAAGTTTGAAAATACACAGTAACGACTAATAAATAAGTATGGGGGCATCAAAAGAAAGCCATCGAAAGGTGGCCTGTCAGATAGCAT
>CADATR010000040.1 GCA_902790885.1 uncultured Eubacteriales bacterium | reverse complement strand
CTCGAAGTATCTTGTACCTGTGCATGTCTCTTCGCATACTACGATGCCGCCGCTTGTCTCGACGAGGTTGTGCATCTTCCAGTTAGGAATAGCCATCGGAGTACCTGTGATGAGGATTCTCTTCTTGCCTTCTGCTACGCTTACGCCGTCAGCAACTCTCTGCTCGAGCTCGTCGCACAGCTTGTTGACCATTGTCGCAAATCTCTCCGGATCGTCATAGTATGCGATCTGCGAGATAAGCAGTGTGTCTGTTCCGGAGATAGGAACGCACTCATTTCTTCTGAGTTTGTACAGTCTCTCCAGAGCCTTTCTCTTATTGTTGATCTTCTTGATGTTCTCAGCCAGAGCCTCAGGAGTAACCTTGTTGCCTGTTACTTCCTCAACTACCTTGATGAGGTCCTTGATCTCGTCAGCCCACTTGAGGTAGTCCTTGTCTCTCTTCATCTGAGGCAGATCCATGATGTGCATAGGCACGTCTGTTCCGAGGATCTCATAAGCCTTCTTCTTGCCGTCGCATGTGTTCTCGCCGATGTAGATGTCTGCCAGTCTGTAGAACGGGCATGTCTTGTCGAATCTGGCGCCCAGCATAGCCTTGATGAGAGGGCAAGTGTTAGCCGGCAGATATCTCTCGCCGCCAGGTACCCAGAACTGCGAACCAGCGCAGAGACCTGTAGCGATTCCGCCTGCTGCAAAGATTACTTCGTCAGGTACATAAGCGCAGAATGTGCCGAATACCTTTCCGCCGTTCTTTCTGAACTCAACGAGTTCCGAAGGTCTCAGTCCGTGTACGTCTGCGAGGACCATGTCAAAGTAGTCCATTGCCTCAGGTCTGTTCTCCTGGGACATGAATACGTCACCGATTGCTCCCGGAAGCACTTCGCACAGCATGTCATGCATCTCAAGGTTCATACCAAGCTCTGCCCACATTTTTTGATTGTCAGCCATAATAATTTCTCCCTTACTTTTATAAAGAACAAACATCATAAAATGCCTCAGACCAGGCTGAAGGCACTATCTGCAATCTGATTTTACTATTACGAAAAGAGCGGACAAAATAGAATTAATCTATCCTGTCCGCTCTTTATATTCGTTGTTTCTATTGCCTACAGGCCCTCCTGCGAGAACAGTTTTGAGCCGAGCTTTTCGCCTTCAGCTTCCGTACAGCCGTATACTCCGTCCTGATCTTCCAGAGGTCCGTAGTGAACGACGACCTCTTCCGGGGCATCGTACTCAGGATTTTCGAGCTTTTTATTCAGGATCTCCAGAAGGATCTCCATCACGTAATTCGTCTGCTCCTCTTCCGACATTGCAAGGATCTTGTCGGACTCCGCGGCCACCTTTTCTTCAAGCACGGCATTGAGTTCCTCATCGACCCCCGTGAATATCTTCAGAGGCTCGATCGAAACACTCACATCATATCCTCCGTCATCTGTCTCAACTGCATCCCCGACTGTGTACTTAGCATTTTCGAGCGCCTTGATCATGAAGTCACCGAAAGCTTTTGTCACGTCTTCGTTCAGACTGGATTCGGATCCGATGCCCGACATCATTTCGCCGATAAGCGCGTCTCTTGTTTCTGTTTCCTTCCCCTCTTCAATATCCGAGAGATCGACTGAGTGATCGTAATCGCCGGTACACATGAGGTCGAGCACAGCCTTGACATACGCCTGAGCGTCTTCAGGAGCCGGCTTCTTTGGTCCGCATGAGGTGAGCATGGATATCATCATTGCTGCCGCAAGAATGAGGTATAATACACGACGAGTACCCTGCTTCATATCCGCCCTCCTACTTTATAGTGCGCCTCTTTATCTTCTGTGTAGTGGTCTTTTCGAATTCTTCCGTTCTGAGGTACGCCTGCTTGATGCGCTTATAATTTGGCATCTCGCTGTTGATCTTTTCTATGTCATTATCGACTACAGCCAGAATCTCATCGGCGCTCTTTCCCTTGAACTCTTCGGCTTCAGGATCATATACCACATGCACTACGAGCCTGTAGTCATCGCCTTCCTCTTCGCCCATTACTACGTTTTCTACGACGTAAGGGATCTTGTTGATCAGCTCCTCTATCTCTTCCGGATAGATATTCTTTCCGTTCTTGAGTACGATAACATTCTTCTTACGGCCTGTCAGGAATATGTAATCGTCATCGTCTATCCTTGCCAGGTCGCCTGTGTTGAACCACCCGTCCACGAAGACTTCCTTATTGGCCGCTTCATCATCGAGATATCCTTTCATGATGTTAGGGCCTCTCGCGTAAAGCTCGCCTATGCCGTCTTCATCAGGGTTATTGATCTTTACCTCGACTCCCGGCATCGCGTGTCCGACAGAGCCCGGTCTGCGGTAGAAGTAACTCTCTGAAGCGATGGTCGGCGCGGTCTCAGTCAAGCCGTAGCCCTGCACTGTGAGGATGCCAAAGTCCGTCGCGTACTCGAGTATCTTAAGATCGAGGCCTGCTGCTCCGCTGATGAGGAATCTCAGCTTGCCGCCGAGTCCGTCTATTACGTCTTTGAAGAGCTTCCGCCTTACATCGATGCCCACCTTCATCAGCGCTTTGGAGATCTTGCGGCCTGTCTCGAGCTTCTGGAGCTTGCCCTCCTTCTCCGCTGTCTTGAGCACCTTGTTTATCATGGACTCGATGATGAGCGGAACGCAGAAGAACGCTGTAACGCCGTATTCCTTCAGCTCCTTCTGTATGTATTTTAGTCCGCTGCAGAATACGTTGGTGCATCCGTTGCTGATAAACATCAGCACGCCCTGATTTCCGAATGCATGATGGAGCGGAAGCAGTATCATCTCAACGTCATCTTCGTAGATAGGCTCCACCTTTCTCATCGCAGCGATGGTTGAAGCGATATTGCGCTGAGTCAGCTGCGCAGCCTTCGCGTCAGCGGATGTACCCGAGGTGAACAGTATTATGTCTACCGCGTGCTTGTCGATCACCTTGAACTCAGGCTTATACTGCTTTACGAGCTTCGCGTGCTCCACGAGCGCTTCCTGCGAGATCTCCGACATAGGGATCAGTGTCTCAACAGTTATGCCGTCCATGCCGAGGATCTTTTCGAAGTCCATTTTGAGGCTTTCGTCATAAACGATGGCATCAGCCTTGCACTTCTTCAGCGAATTCACTATCTCCTCTTCAGGCAGGCCCTTGTCGAGAGGCACAACGACGCCCACGTTGATGACTATTCCGTAGTAAGCCGCGAGCCATGTGTACGAGTTAGGTCCGATAACCACGATCCTTTTGCCCTTGAGCCCCTTGCTGATCAGATAAGCTCCGATAGAATCCATATCGTCCCTGAATTTGCGGTATGTGATCTCCACCTTGCTCTTTCTGTCAGGGGTCTTATAGATAAACGCGGTATTTTTGCCGTACTTATCTGCGACGAAATCCATTATCTCTTTGAGATCCTGGAATTCTATGTCATATTTGCATTTATATTTCCTCATTTTACATCCCTTTCAAAAGAATATTTGCGCTGTCAGCGCACGTAGAATACCCTCTCTACTTATTCCAATATACAGTATAGCGGGCATTTTATCAATGAAACTATATTCCCGGCAGCAGTTTCGCAACGCCTGTATTTACAGCGTGTCGGCGAGTTCGGGGAATATGCTGAGGCTGCGTTTGAGTATGCCGTGAACGTACGCGATCATGGTTCCGTAGTTTGTTATCGGCACTCCCTGACCGGTCGTTTTTATGCTGCGGTTCCTGACTTCCCTCTCGTTGAGCATGCAGCCGCCGCAGTGGACCACCAGGGCATAAGTAGTAAGATCATCGGGATATCCCGTACCGCTCGCGGTCTCGAAGCTAAGCTTTTTTCCGGTGAATTCGCTGAGCCACTTCGGGATCTTTACAGTGCCGATGTCTCCGCACTGCCTGTGATGAGTGCAGCCTTCCGCTATAAGTATTTTATCACCATCCTTAAGCCCGTTTATGGCCGTGACCCCTTTTACAGCGTCATCGAGAAGCCCTTTATAACGTGCCATGAGTATCGAGAACGATGTGAGCGGAACATCCTGCGGCACTATCCTGTCCACCTTGCCGAATACCTGGCTGTCGGTGATCACAAGAGCCGGCTTTGTGTCTCCAAGCTTCGCGAGCAGTTCCCCGAGCTCTGAGTCCTGTACCACAAGCGCAGACGCGCCTGCATCGAGTATGTCTCTTATGGTCTGCTGCTGCGGAAGTATGAGCCTGCCTTTAGGCGCCGCCTTATCGATAGGCACCACCAGTATGATGAGATCACCCGCATCTATCCTGTCCGCTATGATGCGTCCTTCCTTTTCCTGCGGCTTTAAGGCCGCGATCCTGTCCTTCAGGAGATCTATCCCTTCTCCGGTCAGGGCGCTGACATGTATCACGTTTTCACCTGTCACGCTGTCTGCCGCGGAAGACGGAAGATCGCTTTTGTTGAACGCGATAAGGAATGGTATGTCCTTCTCTTTAAACAGCCCGGTCAGCTCTTCATCGACCTTTCTCAGGCCTTCCGATCCGTCGACCACCAGCACGGCGATGTCTGTCTTTTCAAGTATCTTGCGCGTTCTCTGCACACGAAGTTCGCCAAGGCTGCCCTCGTCGTCAAATCCCGGCGTGTCGATCACCACGACCGGTCCAAGCGGAAGTATCTCCATCGATTTTGTCACCGGGTCAGTCGTGGTTCCCTTTATGTCTGAGACTACCGCCAGGTCCTGACCTGTTACGGCATTTACCACGCTTGATTTGCCCGCATTTCTGCGGCCGAAGAAACCTATATGTATCCTTTCGCCCGAAGGCGTATCATTCATCCCTGCCATAAGCGACCTCTCTTTGACTCATAAGAAAAAGCCCTACTGAATAGTGTACATTCACGGGCAGGACTTATCAAGAAACAAAAAAGGCTGCGGTTGTCCGCAGCTTGACCCTTTTTCGAAAGACACTGTTAAACACCTTTCTCTGAGATCAGCCGGGTTCCCATACGATGGTTAGAGAGGGAACATCGAAATGCCGAAGCATTTACTGGGAAACCCCGACCTCGCCTATATTATAATAGGGTTTTCTCAGATATAAATTAAAAGAGTCAAAATTTTTTCCGGCCAGCTGGTTGTTTTTTCTATACCAGACCCCTGAAGGCAATTCACTCAGAGCTTCGTCGTAATGCTGAATTCCGTTTTATCACTGCGCACATAGTTTTCCGTATATTCCACTATGTGCCCGCCCGAGTCGAATCCCGTCATTTCAAAAATGAACGCCGGGGCATCCACCGGGAGTTCAAGATATCTTGCCTCCTTTGGAAACAGCTTTACAAACCTGAATTTTTTGTTGTATTTTTCAGGCTGGCGTCCGCGGGATCTCATAAAATCAGACAGAGGCACCATCCTGAAGTCTATCCCTTCGATCCCCGGGAAATACTTTTTTGGCAGATAAGTATACTCTATTATGAGCGGCTCATTATTCCCGTATCTGACTCTGTGGAGCACGAATACGGGCTCTCCGCTCTGCAGGCCAAGCTTGCTCTCGAGAAATCTGTTTCCTGTCACAGTGCCGCTTACCAGCACCACATTCTTTATCTTGACACCGTATGAGCGTATGAGCTCCGCAGTACCTTTAAGCGCATCATCGCTGATGTTAAGCACGCCTTTGTTGCTTTTGCGCAGGTAGGTACCCTTTCCTCTGATGCGCACCACAAGGCCCTTTTCCGCGAGATTTCCAAGTGCGTACTGGATGGTGGAGCGCTTTACGGAATACTTCTCCGCGAGTGTTCTTTCTCCCGGCAGCATTTCACCTTCAAGAAGCTCTCCGAAATCCTCAAGTATCCGGTCTCCTATGCGCTTATATAGTCCCCTTTCCCTTTTCATGATCTTTCCGTGCCCCTTTACCGTTCCTCGCAGTCATTGATGCTGAACTCTATGCCATCCAGTATTATCAGATTGTCGAAGTACTCTATGAGTCTTCCTTCTGCGTCGTATACCAGTCCCTCATATCTGAGCAGCGGCGTGTCTCTTTTTACTTTCAGAAGTTCGGTCTCCATCGCGCCGCCATAAACCTGCGTGATCCTCTGACGAACACTGGCCAGTGTGATATCAAAGCGGTTTCCCTGCAGAGGCTCTTTATCCCTGCCTTCAACATCGTCTCTCGTGAGATCCGGAGCATATTCCGCTGTAATATACGACCTTTCTACCGAGGTCGGACGTTCACTGTCATATCTTACCCGAAGCAGCTGCCAGCACATGGTGCCTTCAGGCATCTCCGTGATATCGGAAAGGCTTTTGCTCATGACTGTCATCTCAAAGCCGATCAGTTCCGATCTGTTTTCGCCCCCGACTCTTTCCAGCTCTTTCAATACGGATCTGAAGTCTCCGAGGTTAAGCGCTATCTTTCTGGGTGCAACAAAATATCCCTGCCGCGGTTTATTGATGACAACACCCTTCCCCAGCAGTGCCCTGAGAGCGCTCCTGATGGTTTCTCTCTGTACGCCGTATTTTTCAGCAAGCAGCCTTTCCGACGGCAGCCTGCTCCCCTCGGAGAGCCGTTTTTCCTCTATGTACAGCTCTATGTCTCGGGCGACTTCCTCTTCCTTAAAAAGTATACGCTTTCGCATCTCCTGTCCTCTGTATCCCACTACCTTCTGCAGTTAACAATAAAACGTCAGTTCCAAGATTGTCAACCCTAATCTTGAATTGCTTTTGCTTTTCATACAGAGTATGATTTTTGCGATGGAAGACATTATCATCTGCTTACTGGATAAGACCGCGTGGAGCATGGAAGCTCCGCAGCTTTTCGGCAGCTTCCACATCATCTCGGCCCTTTTAGCAGCAGCTTCCGCTGCAGCGGCGGCCGTCTGTTTTGCGCGCCGTGACGCCGGCAAAAAAGACATCACCACCGTACTTTTCCTTACCGGCTGCGTCCTTGTGCTGCTCGAAGCCTATAAGCAGCTTTTTCTTTACTATATAGTTAATGACGGGGCGTTCGATCTGTGGTTCTTCCCGTTCCAGCTCTGCTCCGTGCCGATGTACCTCTGCGTTCTGCTGCCGCTGATGAAAGACGGGCTGCGCGTCCCGGCGATGACCTTCATGGGAGGTTACACATTTGTGAGTGCGGCAGCTGCACTTATCTGGCCTGAGGACATGCTCCGTCCATATATATCGCTTACAGTCCATGGCTTTGTGTGGCACGGGCTCCTGCTGTTTATCAGCCTCCTGATACTGATGACAGGGAGTGCGGACACAGGTCAGCGCGGCCGGCGCGGCGCGGCGGCGCTTTATTCTGCAATGTGCCTGGCCGCTCTGGGGATCAATACAGCAGCTGAGCACATCATGCCGGCGATACGGGCCGCGCATCCTTCTGTTGCACATGACTGGGCCGCGATGTTCTATCTGAACCCTTACCATATATCTCCTCAGCCTGTGGTAAGTACCGTACAGCAAGCTGCCGGCATACCGGCAGGACTCATACTGTATGCCCTTACCGTCCCCGCCGCAGGGATCCTTGCAGGATATCTGCTGTCGCGCCTTTTCGTGCTGGACGTTGAACCTCCTAAATGATAAAGTATGAACGACTCATCACTATTCAGAAAGGACCTTATTTATGGATAAAAGCAAACGCAGCAGCACCGTCCCTGCCCTCCCTGATTCGATACCTCACGGAGACATGCCGGGAGACAGCGTGCATATAAAGCATGATCACATTCTGAAGGCCCAGACCATATACCCGGAGCTTATCTCAGAGATCGAAAAGCGGGCCGGGGGCAGTCCGGAAAACAGAAAAACAGTAGTATCCGTATGCGGAGGATCAGGCGTAGGCAAGTCAGAGACCGCTTCTCTGCTCAGCTTCTATCTGAACAGTTCGGGCATCGGCACCTACACGATGTCAGGTGACAATTATCCTCACCGCATCCCGAAATATAACGACATGGAGCGCGAGCGCGTATATGCTGAAGGCGGCGAGGCCGCTCTGCGTGCTTATCTCGGCTCCGAGCTTGAGATCAATTTCAAGGAAGTCAATGAGATAATCCGGCTTTTCCACGCAGGTGAGCCAACCATATTCCTCAGGCGCATGGGGCGCACGGAGACCGAGCTGTGGTATGAACCTGTTGACTTCAGCAATGTAAATGTGCTCATGCTCGAGTGGACACACGGCAACAACGATAACCTGCGCGGCATCGACATACCTATACTGCTCGGCAGCACTCCTGCCGAGACCCTCGCCCACCGCATCGAAAGGAACAGAGACAAGGCTCCTGACAGCCCGTTCATAACGATGGTGCTGGGAATGGAACAGGACCTGCTGACTTCGCAGGCTCATAAGGCGAAGATCATACTGTCAAAGCAGGGCGAGATCATAAGCTGTGAAGAGTATCTCAGGAGGATCAATGAAAGCAGATAACAGACCGGCCGGTATCGGTCCCATGCTCAACGCATATCCCGACAGCATAGGCGGCAGCCTTTCGCATATTGCCGGACTTCTCAAAAGCCCGCAGCTGAGCGGTGCTTTCAGTTCAATGTACATACTTCCGAGCCTCTACAACACAGACCTCGACAGGGGCTTTTCCGTTCAGGATTACGGTATAAACGGGGTCATAGCCTCAGAGGAAGACCTCGCGGCTCTTCGCGGCATGGGAATAGGCCTGAAACTGGACTTCATACTGAATCATCTTTCAGTGCGTTCGCCGCAGTTCAGAGACCTTCTTAAATACGGCCGGGAGTCCGAATACAGGGATTTCTTCATAGACTGGAATGCTTTCTGGGATGGTCATGGCGAAATGACAGAAGACGGCTACATACAGCCCGACCCTGAACTTATAAAAGACATGTTCTTCCGCAAGCCGGGGCTGCCTATTCTTATGGTCCCGTTTCCGGACGGAAGCAAGGTGCCGTACTGGAACACCTTCTATCAGGAAGTGATCGAAAAGGACGACGGAAGCGTGGATTTCCTCGGCCAGATGGACCTCAACATAAAATCGGAATCCGTATGGCAGCATTACGAAGAAACTCTCGCAAGGCTGGCGTCATACGGAGCCGAGATAATCAGGCTTGACGCGTTTGCATACGCCCCTAAGGCGCCGGGACGCCGCAATTTCATAAACGAGCCCGAGACATGGGAACTTCTCCGGAGCATTCAGGAGATCGCCGACAGATACGGGCTGTCTCTGCTGCCTGAGATCCATGCTGCATACGCAGAAGGCGTATACCGGGTGCTGGCGGAAAAAGGCTATCACGTTTATGATTTCTTCCTGCCGGGTCTTCTGATCGACGCGCTCGAATCGGCAAACGCGGAGCGCCTTGAAGCCTGGGCAAATGAGATCATAGACAGCGGGATGCGTACGGTCAACATGCTGGGATGCCATGACGGCATACCAATGCTCGACCTTAAGGGTCTTCTGCCTGATGAACGCATAGATGAACTCATCGCCATACTCAAGCAGCGCGGCGGATACGTAAAGGACCTTCACGGACAGAAAAACATGTACTATCAGGTCAATTCCACCTATCTCAGCGCGCTCGGTGATGATGAGGACGCGCTCCTTCTTGCCCGCGCCATACAGCTCTTCATGCCGGGAAAGCCGCAGATATGGTACCTCGACCTTCTGGGCGGCAGCAATGACTATGAAGCAGTAAGAAAAGCCGGTCCGGGCGGACATAAGGAGATCAACAGGACTAATTATTCAGCAGAAAAGGCAGCAGAGGCTCTGAGCCGTGATTCGGTGAAAAAGCAGATAGAGCTGCTGAGACTTCGCAACAGCCATCCGGCATTCAGTCCTGATGCTGAAATAAGCGTAAAAGCGGACGGAAGCAGGCTGTTCATAACATGGCGCTGCAATGGAGCAGAAGCTTCACTCGATGCCGACCTTGAAAAAGTGCAATATAGTATAAGAGCATAACATAAACGGAGATGCTGTCAGCTGCGAACGTCCTCAAAAATCCGAAGCATATGCCGCTTCACCGCTCTTCCGATGGCCCGTGGGAATTCCGCTCCGCTGCAAGCGTGCGGAGCTCCAGTTCCCGCGGTTCCTTCAGTTGTCAGAGCGTTGCCGCGGTATGCTTCTGAATTTTCTGCGGAGTGTTCGCTTCTGACAGCACCTCCGTTTTTTTATGTATCAGTTTATTATAGTACGACTTCTTCTGCTGTCGGCATAGCCGGTATAGCGCCGTGCCTTGTGCATGTGATCGATGCCGCCTTGTTTGCGTAGCGCACCATGTTCAGGATCTGCTCCCACACATCCGCTAAAGGACTGACTCCGTCTGCTATCTGTTTGAGCATTGCTCCCAGGAAGGTGTCGCCGGCTCCGTTCGTATCTGCAACTGTAACACTGAATCCCGGCACCTTTGCCGTTTTGCTGCCCATACGGACGAAAACTCCGTCTCCGCCGAGAGTAACCAGCACGATCCCGCATCCGTACTCAGCAAGTATGCGGCTTCCCTCCTCAAAGTCATCGGTTCCGGTCAGCATCACCATTTCTTCGTCTGAAACCTTAAGGATATCCGCGTACGGGAGAAGCGATTTCATCATTTCGACCGCGTGCTCTTCAGTATCCCAGAGCGCTGCCCTGTAATTAGGGTCATAGCTTATTACCGAACCATTTTCCCTGGCGTATCTGACAGCCTCTTCGCAGGCTTCCTTTCCCGGAGAAGTAGTCATCGAAAGCGAGCCTACGTGCAGTATCTTCGGAAGATCTTCCGACAGGGCTCCTATGGCCTCATCAACGGTCAGCTGTGTGTCCGCGCCCGGCTTTCTGTAGAAAGAGAAGTCCCTCTCGCCGTCAGCATCCACCGAAACGATAGCCATCGTTGTAGGCTGATCATCGTCATAATACAGTCCCCTGATGTCTACATTGTCCTGTTTCAGTACATCCGCAAGGCTGCGTCCGAACGCGTCATTTCCTACCTTGCCGATAAATCCTGTTGAAGCGCCCAGCCTTGATGCTGCAACGGCTACATTTGCCGGCGCTCCGCCCGGATATGCAACAAAGCATCCGTTGCCGTTCTCATCCGAGCCGCTCTGTGTAAGGTCGATAAGTAATTCCCCGAGTGTGATTATATCTGCCATCTCATCCTCCTTATATCATTTAACTGCGCCGGCAGGATCAAATTCGCCCTGCCATTTTGCTTTTCCTGAGCCTTTTTTTGCCTTATGTGAAACCTTCTTTTCAGGTTTGTCTGTCTCCAGCAGCCAGCGATAGCCGTACGGCTCCAGCCAGTATTCGCTCATAGGCCCTTCGCCCTTGATGTATTCCCTGTCAGGAGCTGTCATGTCTATGCGGTCCGAAGTGACTATCTCTGTCCTTACCCGGTCAGGTGAGAAGTTGAACAGCGCCAGCATCCTCTTTCCGTCATATTCCCTCGAAAGGCCAAGCACTCTGTCATCACCGGTTTCGACTACATATACCTTGGCGTCTGAATGGAATATGTTGTTGTACTTGCGGATCATCATCATCTGCCTGATTCCGCTGAATACCTTTCCGGTCGCTGTGCTTTCATCATATCGCGACGCTGCGAGATCCCAGTTCATCCTGCCCCTGTGAAGGTTTCTGCTGTCCGCGGATCTTCCCGGATCGTCATGATAGCTGTAGTCGTTGAGTTCAGCGATCTCATCACCGCTGTATATGACCGGTATGCCCCTGAGTGTAATCATGCATGCGTGCAGCATCAGGTCTGCCGCCACAGCGAGCTCGAGCGCACCCTCGTTCTGCTCATATTCGGCCGCTTCGATTCCGCAGAGCGATGCCGTGGTGCCGCAAAGTCTGGCGTCCTGCATCCACTCGGAGTCGTTATACAGTTCTCCTCTGGACGGACTTCCAGGCGCCCTGCCGCTCAGCCAGTCATTCAGGTATTTCTTGTGCGCTGCCTCGCTGATCCCGAATACGCCGAGATAGTCATATTCCAGTCCCCAGCCAATGTCATCATGACATCTCAGGTAATTCTGGAAAACACAATTCGAAGGCAGGTGCTCCACATGTCTCAGCTGATGCTTCAGCAGCTTTACATCGCGCGTTGCCAGCGTATGCCATATGCTCGCCATCGTTGTGACATTATACAGCATGTCGCACTCAGGCTTTTCTTCGGTTCCGAAGTACGGTATAACCTTTGACGGCTCCATTACCACCTCGCCGAGAAGCAGCACTCCCGGGCACACCACCCTGCACGCTATGTTCATCATTCTGACAAGCGTATGCACCTGGTGCAGGTTCCTGCAGTTGGTACCCAGCTCCTTCCATATGTACGGCACGGCATCGAGCCTCAGTATGTCTATTCCGCGGTTGGCAAGATAGAGCAGGTTGTCTGTCATGTCGTTGAAAACCATCGGATTGGCGTAGTTGAGATCCCACTGGAACGGATAGAACGTCGTCA
>CADATR010000039.1 GCA_902790885.1 uncultured Eubacteriales bacterium | reverse complement strand
ATCACCGAGAAGAGAGAGCGCTATCACAACGTAAATATCACAGTTGATGATCTGAATCAGGAGATCATTTCATTCTAGAAGACATAAAAACCGCCGGCTCATACGAGCCGGCGGCATTGTTTTTTGGACCTATTGCGGATTTGTGTCTATCTCGTCGTGCGATGTTTTGGATTCACCGTCTACGGCGTTGGCATCATAGAGATCCTTCTTTATCTGGCTGCTGCTGATCTCAGGCGTACGCGGCAGGTAGACCACTTCCACGCCTTCTTCCTTCAGGAAGTCGAACTTTCCCTTCCAGTCGTCTCCGATCACGAAGGTATCTATGTGATACTCGTGCATGTCGCTCTTCTTCTGCTCCCAGCTTTCTTCAGGGATGACAAGGTCCACGTATCTGACAGCCTCAACGAGAGCCTTGCGCTGCTCATAAGAGAAGTAGCATTTTTTGCGCTTTGAATTCCAGTTGAACTCATCGGTCGAGATGGCAACTATGAGATAATCGCCGAGAGCCTTGGCTCTTTTGAGAAGGTTGATGTGACCATAGTGAAGAAGGTCGTATGTGCCGTATGTTATTACTCTTTTCATCTATTTTTCTCCGTAAATGATCTTCTCATGATCTTAGTCTGTATTCAGTCAGTCTGTTATGCGAATGTATTGTAACATTAATGGGGGCATAAGGCAATTCAGGTGCAGATCGACCGCTCAGGCGCCGACTCAATGGACACATAACGCGCGGAGTGTTATTATTTAGGAGTCAATGACAGTTTGTGATATGTAATTTGTAAAAAAGGGAAGGAACAGAAAATGGAAACAAGTCTGAACAGCATGGGCAAGTTGCTCGAAAAGCTCACCGATGGAGCCATAGACATCGGCCTTAAGCTGGTGCTGGCTGTCGTTATCTATCTTATCGGAAGCTTTATCATAAAAAAGATAATCAGCGGCATGGGACGCATGAAGTCCATGAAGTCTGTCGATCCGACAGCCGCGGGCTATATCTCGAACTTTGTAAAAGCGGCTCTCTATGTGATACTCGGCGTATCGATAATAGCTCTTCTGGGCGTGCCGATGTCATCGGTGATAGCGGCCATTGCTTCAGCCGGCCTGGCAATAGGCATGGCTATGCAGGGAGCTTTGGGAAATATCGCGGGAGGCATAATGCTCCTCATATTCCGTCCGTTCAGCGTCGGTGACTACATCGTGGCGGGCGGAGAAGAAGGTACGGTAAGAAGCATCTCGCTCGTATACACCGTTCTTACAACGCTCGACAACCGCAGGATCTCCATTCCTAACGGCAGCCTGATGAACTCAAACATCTGCAACGCAACAGTGGAAGAGCTCAGAAGAGTCGACCTCAACTTCGACGTTGCCGGCTCGGAGGATTCCGACAAGGTTGAGAAGATACTGGCTGATGTCATCGATAAGACGGAGTGGGCGCTTGACGCTCCTGCTCCGCAGGTGCTGATAACAGCCGGTGTGCCTGGCGGACTGACATATACTGTCAGAGTCTGGGTGAAGACCGCGGATTACTGGGATGAGTTCGGCGTGCTGATGAAGGAGATTCCGGCGGCTCTCAACGCTGAGGGAATCGCAAGGCCATCAACGCCTATCAGTGTAAGCAAATAACTGCTGAGGAAAGGAATACACTCATATGAAGAAAGTTATTGGTGCCGTTATTACGGGGGCGCTGTTTGCGGCTCTTATAGTGCTGCTCGGCAGATATGATGTGGCGGCGATCGGGCCGGACGGTACAGAAGTGGGGTTTTCCCATATAAATCAGTTCGTTCACGAGTTCACCGGCGTCAACATGCTGTGGTATGACATAACGGATTACATAGGCTACGGAGCCATTGCTGTCTGCGGAATGTTCGCTGTCGCCGGGTTCGTTCAGCTCGTTAAGCGCAGGAGCCTGCTGAAAGTCGACAGGGAGATATGGGCACTCGGCGGACTGTTTGTCGCTGTTATAGGGTGCTATGTGCTGTTTGAAAAATACATAGTCAATTACAGGCCAGTGATAATGCCGGGCGAAACGGCGCCTGAGGCTTCGTTCCCGTCATCGCATACCATGCTGATCATGACAGTCATGATCGCTGTGATGATAGTCTCCGACAAGTACTTTAAAGGCGGAACGGGAGTCCTGGTAAGAGTGCTCTGCTTTGTGACGACCCTTGTAACTGTCGGAGGCAGGCTGTACTGCGGAGTGCACTGGTTCACCGATATAATCGGAGGAATACTTCTGAGCGCAACTCTGCTGTTTCTCTTTGCTGCCGTTGTTTCGGGCGGAAGTGAAGTGAAGACAGATCCTGATCTTGACTTTACTTATGACAACAGAAAGGCCCGCAGGAACAGAAAGAACACATCAAAATCTACTGTCGGCTATAAACCGAAGCACTGAGTTCTTTATAGGTGGCTGATAGAAAAAAGATGGAAGCCATTGAAGAAAACTATGACACATGTTTCAGCGATTCGCATAGACAATTTGTCAACCATTAAATACAGCGATAGACTCATAAGAGGCATATTATGCCTCTTATCGCTTTTTTGCGTAATATCTAATGTTTAATGGAGGATCAAAATGGAAAAGAAAAATGACAAACTGATGATAATCATCGCCGGTCTGGTGATAGGTATCATCGCTGCAGGACTTGCGTTCCTCGGAAATCCTAAGAACATGGGATTCTGCATCGCATGCTTCCTGCGTGACACAGCAGGCGGTCTTGGACTTCACAAGGCACCTCCGGTACAGTACATCAGACCTGAGATCATCGGAATCGTTATCGGCGCGTTCTGCGCGGCGTTTGCGAAGAAGGAGTTCAGCTCCAAGGGCGGAAGCGCTCCAATGACAAGATTCGTTCTCGGATTCTTCGCCATGGTAGGCTGCCTTATGTTCCTCGGATGCCCGTTCAGAATGATCCTGAGACTGGCCGGCGGAGACCTCAACGCTCTTCTCGGACTCGTTGGTTTCGTGATCGGCATCTTCTGCGGTATCTTCTTCCTCAGGAACGGATACTCGCTCAAGAGAACTTACAGCCTTACAGCCGGTGAAGGTTACTGGATGCCTATCCTTGAGGTAGTTATCTTCGTTCTCCTCATCGCTAAGCCTGCATTCATCGCTTTCTCTGAGGAAGGTCCCGGATCGATGCACGCTGCAGTCGGAATCGCTCTCGCAGCAGGCCTCATCGTAGGCGTTCTTGCTCAGAGAACAAGACTGTGCATGGTAGGCGGAGTGAGAGACCTCGTTCTCTTCAAAGAGACAAGACTGCTCTGGGGATTCATCGCTATCCTCGTTGCTGCTCTGATCACAAACCTCGTTCTCGGCGGATTCAAGCTCGGATTTGCTGAGCAGCCTGTTGCGCACACAGACGGACTCTGGAACTGCCTCGGAATGCTCCTCGTAGGATTCGCCTGCGTACTCCTCGGCGGATGCCCGCTCAGACAGCTCGTTATGTCGGGCGAAGGCAATGCTGACAGTGCTGTAACAGTTCTCGGCCTCATGGTAGGAGCTGCTTTCTGCCACAATTTCGGACTTGCTTCGAGCGGCGAAGGCCCTACACCTGCAGGAAAGATCGCTGTTATCATCGGAATCGTAGTTGTATGCCTCATCGGCGTAGTAAATACTTACGTTAAGGAAAAGGCAACTGCAAAGGAAGCTGCGTAAGAAGATCGGAGGTATTTTATGGTAGATGCAAGAGGGCTTTCATGCCCGATGCCTGTGATCATGACTCAGAAGGCTATGAAGAGCAAGGAAGACTACTATGAAGTAATGGTAGACGCTCCTGCTCCTCTTGAAAACGTCACACGTTACGCTCAGAGTCAGGGCTATAAGGTAGATGTAGAAGACAAAGGCGGAGAGTATCTGCTGAAGATCTCCAGATAAAAAATGAGCGGCAGCCCGTTGATCCTGTTGGAGGGGTTGCCGTTTTTTGCTATAATGCGCATATGAATACATACATCGCCACTTTTTTTATGCATTTCGGATCCATCAGGTATGAGCGGCTCTGCAGGTCAAAGGGACTTGAAGCGCGCACAATGCCTGTCCCGAGAAGTCTCAGCAGCAGCTGCGGCACCTGTGTCAGGTACAGGGCGCCGGAGCCGCTTTACGACCCTGCTCACGACGAGATGGAGCAGATGGTCATATGCAACGATGACGGCTCATATACGCAGATATACAAGGCAGAAAACCTGTAAAGAAAAGGATCCCCGCCGCGGCGGAGATCCTTTTAAATTGCCTGTAAAACACTTCGCTAAAGAGCGAATATCTCTATGTCTTCACATGCCTCGAGCGCAGCTCTCGGGCCGGCCACGCATACGGTGCATTTTTCGGTCATGTCCTTCAGCGCGCTGCACATGTCTGCAAGCTCGCTGACTTTGGTTTCAAGTATCTCCCTGCGGATGCGTATCCTGTCTTCATCGCTGAATCCCGACAGATAGAAGTCGTCTGCGGCGCGGCCCTTCGCGGCAGGTGAGATAAGCGGCTCGGTCGAGGCTATGGTCGAGATTATGTAGCCGTCGATGCTCATATCCTCTGATGCCGCGCTGCTTAGAAATTCCGGTATTGTCTTATATACGCCGAGCGAGCGGGCAGGGTTCGGATCTCTGTAAGTGTAGCAGAGGAGTCCGCCCGTGCGGCCTGCAGACATCGAAGCTCCGTACGAGCCTCCCTGGACTCTGATGGTATTCCACAGATGAGTCAGTGAAATTATATTTGCGGCAACCTGCATGCTTCCGCTCATTTTGCGTCCGTCTGACGTCATGTCGTAGGCGGTCACGGCGAATGAGACTGCCGATGGCAGTTCGATGCCCATCTTCTTCGGAAGTCCGGAGGTGTACGCTGCCTTCTGAGGCATCGCTTCACCTTCAGGAAGCATTTTTACGAATCCCGTCATGTCCGGATAGCTGTCAGCGGTAACGCTGATGATCGCGTTGCTTCTATTGATGCTCTGCTTTATAGTGCTGTCGGCGAAGGCCGTGAAAGCTTCGATGTCTTCATCTGATGCGCTGCTCATGCGGTGCATGTACTGCATGAATGTATATCCGTTTACTGCTTCCGCAGCCGCGTCGCGCGCAGACCAGTGCGATCTGGCCTCAGACAGTGAGAGCCTGTGACCCTGCGAAACAGCGGTGCGCTTGGCATCCTCGTCGATCTGAGTGATGAGCTCGCGCATTGTCGCCTTGTCGCCAAAGCAGCTCCTCGTAAGGATCTCGGTGATGAGCTCCTCGGCCTGCGAAAGGTTCTCTTCAAGGACTGATGCCCTGACTCTGAAGCAAGGCGTGCATTCCTCTCTGTCGCTGTCTCTCGCGAGTATATCGAGTCCGAACGAGAGGGAGCCGATATACGTGCGGATCTCATTCTGGAGTGAGATCACGTCGTGATCAGCAGTCGGCAGGTCTCTGAAGAACTCGGTGATAAGCGCTGCCACCGGCAGTTCTTCCAGACTGAGCTGTGTTATTGGAAAGTACGCGTTTATATGAACTATCCCGTTTGACACGATAGGGTGGAAGATCACCTCAGCTCCGTCCGCATCCTTTATCTCTGTCGCATAAAGCTGCGGCATAGGGTCTATGTCCGAAAGATCCAGCTGCGGAATGGTAGCCAGAGCTTCTTCGCTGTCCTCTGTCTGCTGCCACTTAAGCAGTCTGTTGTTGAGTTCTTCAAGTCCGGCGCGCTCTTCATCAGTCATGGCATCGATAGCGGCCTTTACGCGCTCCGCCTCTGCCGCGGCTTTCTTTTCGGCAAGCCCGGTGTCAGGGACCAGGATGATCCTTGACAGTCCGGATGTGTCGGTGAGTATCTCATCGGCGATCTTTTCCATCTCGCCTGATGTGATCATGGCGCGCACATTCCCGATGGCTTCGTCCGTTTTGAGATAGAAGGCCGGGTCTCCGCCGTAAAGCCATGATGAGTACGACGAAATAGCTCTGTACAGAGCCTGAGGCTCAGGATACTGCCTGAATCTGAATGCTGTCTGGTTTACAGAAGCCTCGAGGCCCTTCCTTGAGAAGCCTTCTGCAGTCATCTTCTTTACTGTATCCTCGATTATACCGAGAAGGCGGCCTGCGATCGCATCGAGAGCGGCCTCATCAGGTCTGCTGCCGTCTTCGCAGCTTATGCCGCGGAACATCATCATTATATATGGCTGGCAGATCCCGTCCGAGACGTATATCTCCATGTCTTCAGCCAGTCCTGATGACAGCACCGCGCGTTTCAGAGGCGACTCGTTCGAGTCGGCGATCTGCTCGAGTATCACGCTGAGAGCGAGCATTTTGTCTCTGTCTTCCCAGCTGCCGATGATCTTTCCGAAGCAGATGAGCGGCTTGTCATCTTCGCTGGCAGCTACATAGCCGATCGTTTTGTCTGAGCGTACAGGCGCCTGAAGAGCAAGCTGAGGCACGTCCTCAAGCCTGTCGAAATCCGAAAGATAGTCCTCGATCATCGACAGTGTCCTGTCGAGAGGAACATCACCGTCGAGGAAGAAATACGAGTTGGACGGGTGATAGAACCTTTTGTATTTTGCTATGAACTCTTCATAGGTCAGGTCCGGGATATTTCGTGGATCTCCGCCGGAGTTGAAGCCGTAGCAGCTGTCAGGGAAGAGAAGGGTGCTCATCTCCTGCTCGGCTACCTGGTCGACATCGGACATCGAGCCCTTCATCTCGTTGAATACAACGCCCTTGTATACAGCTTCACCTTCTGTGGTATCGATATGCCAGCCTTCCTGATAGAAGATGTTAGGATCTTTCAGGATGTTTGGCCTGAACACGGCATCAAGATATACCTCTGACAGATTGAGATAATCCTGCTCTATGCGGCTCGAGACCGGATAGAGAGTTTTGTCAGGGAAGGTCATCGCATTGAGGAAGGTGTTCATCGAGGTCTTGAGAAGTTCTACGAAAGGCTCCTTCACAGGAAATCTGTCGGAGCCGCAGAGTACTGAATGCTCAAGAATGTGGAAGACACCTGTGCTGTCTTCGGGCAGAGTCCTGAAACCGACAGAGAAGAGCTTGTTTTCATCGCCGTTGTCCGCCCAGACAAGCCGGGCACCTGTGGCGTCGTGTGTCATCTCAACAAGCTTTCCGCCGATCTCCTTTACTTCACGTATGCTGTTCACGGTAAAACCGTGCATTCTGTCGTTTATTTCCATGCTTAAAATCTCCTTTGCTCCCAATAATATTACACCAAAGATAGCAAGAAAAGTACGAAAACTGATCGCAATTAAGCAGTAATACAGGTAAAATAAAAAAAGATTCTAAGGAAATGGGGAGGCATATGGAAAAGGCTATTATGATGAAAAGCGCATTTGTGCTGCTCGTACTTGCGACAGCAGAACTGTTTTTCACATTTATATATTTTTCACTATGCAAAGGATAACTGCCTGATCGGCAGAGAATACAGCGAGCAGCCAAGGAAACCTGTAGTGAGCCTGCTTTTCGGCGTGCTCGGAGCAGATCTTCTGGCTGCCTCGATAGTGCTCTTTGTACTTGGGCTGGTGTGGAAATAGCAGTATTGATTAAATGATCGGAGGCTTTTATGGTTCATGACGGATTGATATATTTTGCCCGTAAGGGCGGCGAAACTCTCGGTGACAAAATATGCATGAGGCCCGACAAGGCCAACAGACACGGCTTCATCTGCGGCGCTACAGGCACCGGAAAGTCAGTCACGCTCAAGGTGCTGGCAGAGAGCTTCTCTGAGATAGGAGTCCCTGTTTTCATGTCTGACGTAAAGGGCGACATGGCCGGCATAGCGGTGCCGGGCACTGACAGCGAGGGCATGCAGAAGAGGCTCGACCGCTTTGAGATAAGAGACTCATTCAGTTATCGAGGCTTCCCTGTATCTGTATTCGATATATACGCGGAAAAGGGGACACCGCTGCGCACCACAGTATCTGAGATGGGCCCGATGCTTTTCAGCCAGGTGCTCGATCTCAACGACACACAGACAGAGCTGATGCAGGTGATCTTCAAGATCGCCGACGATCAGGACCTCATACTTACGGATACGAAAGACATGAAGGCTACGCTGCAGTACTGCGCTGATCATTCCGCCGAGTTCAAGATGGACTACGGCCTCATACCGCAGCAGTCGGCTTCCGCCATCATAAGGGCGATCGTTGCTCTCGAGTCTGAAGGCGCTGACACCTTCTTCGGTGAGCCGGCGATAGACATCAGGGATCTTTTCCTGACTGCTCCGGACGGAAGGGGCATCATTAACATACTCGACGCGGAGACGCTGATCAACAAGCCGAGACTTTATTCGGCATTCATGCTGTATCTGCTGTCAGAGCTGTTTGAGGTGCTGCCTGAGGTGGGAGACCCTGAGAAGCCTAAGATGGTGTTCTTCTTCGATGAAGCCCACCTGCTTTTCAAGAACGCTTCGAAGAGCCTGCTCGAGAAGATAGAACAGGTAGTCAAGCTGATAAGATCGAAGGGCGTGTCGATATTCTTCGTGACACAGAGCCCTGGAGATATTCCGGGATCGGTAATGTCGCAGCTCGGAAACAAGATAGAGCACGGCCTGCATGCGTATACGCCGGCTGAGCAGAAGGCTCTCAATGCCGCCGCAGATGCTTTCAGGGAGAACCCTGAGTTCAATACCAAGGAACTCATGCAGAATCTCGGGACAGGCGAGGCAGTGGTATCCATGCTCGATGAGAAGGGCGCTCCTTCGATGGCTGAGTACGTGTTCATACTGCCGCCTGAAAGCCGCATGGGCGCTCTTACAGATGAGGAAAGAAGGAACGCGGTGGATTACTCGCCGCTCAACAATAAATATCTCAATATGGTAGATAACGTTTCGGCATACGAGGTGATCACCGGACGTGTACCGGGTGCCGCGGCGTCAGGCGCCGGGACCGTTACCGCGCCTGACGGGCAGGTATACGGCAACACATCAGGTATACCTGCCGCTGCGCCGCAGGCGCAGGCCGCGGCCGACGACGTCATCTCCGTAGAGTACGAGGATGCCCCTCAGCCGGTAAAGCAGCCAAAAGTGCAGCCGGCGGCAAAGGCCGATGAAGACGGCGGCTCCAGACTCGGAGAAATCGCTGACAACTATCTTGGCAAGTCGGGTACACGCCAGGTTATCCGCTCCACAGGAGGCACAATAGGCCGCGAGATCGGAAAAACCATAGGCGAGGCTGTTCTGGGCAAAAAGGGACGAACCATCGGAGGCAATATAGGATCGGCCATCGGCCGCAACCTCCTCGGAACTCTTACAGGCAAAAGATAACAGATGCTGACTGCTCCTGACAGAAAAGGGGAATGAAAGATGACACTTACAAAGGAAGACATCGTAAAGCTGCTCGATGACAGCAAGATAAAGTATGAGATAGTTGAGCACAAACCCGTCTACACCATAGACGAGATGCTCGAGTGCGGTCTGCCGCATCCTGAGCAGATCGCGAAAAACCTCTTTGTCCGCGACGACAAAAAGCGCAAATACTATCTCATCACCTGCCTCGAAGACAAGAAGGTGAATCTCAAGGAGTTCCGCAAGGCCAACGACACCCGTCCGCTCACATTCGCATCAGAAGAAGACCTCATGGAAAAGATGGGCCTCATCCGCGGTGCAGTGACGCCTTTCGGCCTCCTGGCCAACGAGGAAAAGGACGTCGTCATATTCATCGACAAGGACTTCGAAAACAAACTCATGGGTATACATCCATGCGACAACACCGCGACTGTATTCATTAATACGCGCGATGTCGTAAAGCTCATCAAAAAACACGGCAACGAGCTGCATTTCGTCAAGCTCTAGAGCGGAAAGCGCGGTGAAACCGAAGTGATAGGTCTCAATGACAACGCCATCAAATACATGCAGATGCTCGGCTACAGGGACATAGTGCTGCTGACCGATACGGCCCGCACGTGATGTGATCCCTCCAAGGCGGAGGTGTCAGTAAGTTTTACTGACGAAAACGGACCGGAGAACGCGGAGGAATACTTCCGCGAGGAGTCTCCGATAGGCGCTGTTTACGTGCCTGTCCACGGTGTGCTGCTCGAAGAGAACGCTGCCATCAGGTACGAGAAGTATCCATGGATAGAGAAATTCGAGCTCGACGGCATAAAGCCAGCCGCGGTCTGCTGTATCTGGCAGCCGCCTGTGTGATTGTATACATTTATACAAATTTGGTGTTTTTATAGACAAATATCCGGCCCTTTTGATACAATACAACAGATAAAAGCCTGGACAGCCGCTTTAGAGGCTGTTCGTGTATACAGTTAAAGTCTTTAGGTTATTGGTTAATTCAAAAAGGAGAGTATTATGAGTGGTTTTGTAAGCTTTATGAACAACTGGCTGTATCAGCCTTATGTCGTTCCGCTGTTCCTGATCGCCGTAGGCATCTACTTCACGATCAGAACAAAGGCAGTACAGATCCGTCTGTTCCCGGAGATGTTCAGGGTAGTAAGTGAGAAACCGGCTGATGAAAAGGGAATCTCGTCATTCGGAGCGCTGATGGTTTCCACAGCGTCACGTGTAGGTACCGGAAACATCATCGGTGTATGCACGGCTATCATACTCGGCGGTCCTGGAGCCATCTTCTGGATGTGGATCACAGCCATCTTCGGAGGCGCCAACGCGTTCATCGAGTCGACACTGGCTCAGATCTACAAGAAGAAAGCAGATGACGGCACATATTACGGCGGACCTTCATACTATATGCAGAACGCTCTCGGCCAGAGATGGCTCGGCGTTGTCTTCTCGGTACTTATCATCTTCACATATGCTGTAGGATACAACATGCTCGCTGCATACAATCTGCAGTCGACTTTCGCGACATTCAAGTTCTACAACGAAAAATCGACTCCGATGGTGATCGGCGTCATCCTCGCTGTATTCTTTGCTGCTACCATCCTCGGCGGTGCCAAGAAGCTGACAGATGTTACCGGATTCCTCGTACCTGTAATGGGAGTCCTCTACGTAGCAATGTCCCTCGTAGTTCTGGTTCTCAACGCCAGAAACTTCGGACCAATGTTCGGACTCATCTTCAGCACAGCATTCGACTTCCAGGCTATCTTTGGAGGATTCACCGGATCGGTAATCATGTGGGGACTCAAGAGAGGTCTCTACTCCAACGAGGCAGGTATGGGTTCTGCGCCTAACGCTGCGGCCAAGGCCGACGTAGTTCACCCTGTCAAGCAGGGACTCGTTCAGACACTGTCCGTATTCATCGATACACTGCTGATCTGCTCCGCGACAGCATTCATGTGCCTGTCCACAATGGGAGTCAACCCGGCAGATTTCGTGCTCGAAGACGGCGGAGCAAACGCTGCCGGCTATGTACAGACATGCCTCCAGACTTCGCTCGGAAGCTTCGGACCTGTATTCATCGCAATCTCGATGACACTGTTCGCATTCACGACACTGATCGGCAACTACTCATACTGCGAGGGCTGCTTCGCGTTCATCCTCAAGAGAGACATGACGAAGACGGAGGTTACGATCTTCAGAGTCATTGCTATCGCACTTGTATTCCTCGGAGCTATCTCGAGCGCAGGTCTGGTATGGGATACAGCTGACATGTTCCAGGGACTCATGGTAGTATGCAACATTCCTACCATCGCGATCCTCGGCGGCGTGGCTGTAAAGGCACTCGACGACTACACAAAGCAGAAGAAGGAGGGCAAGGCACCTCACTTCAAGGCTGCAAACATCGGACTTTCTGACGACAAGGTAGACTGCTGGAAGTAGCAGATACTGCTTAAAAATATGACACTCAGACTGGCCGCCCGGCATACGGGCGGCCATCTTTTTATGCCGCGAAAAAGCAGCGCAGACTGCGGACGGAAATTCGCAGAAATTACAGCGCCTATAATAAGAACCATTTTCTTATGACGGGGAGCTGTGCGGAAAGGAGGCAGAATCGGGCAACAAACATGGTCCTAATATGGCATTGACCTCGTCGTTACAACGAGATGTATTGTTGGAAAGAGAGGTATGCCATGTCAATGAATACGATCCGGGAAGTCACTGAAATCACAGGAATTACAGTGAACGCATTAAGGTATTACGACAGCAAGGGGCTGCTGAGTCCCACGGTCCGCAATCCTGAAGGCAGAAAAGAATGGCTGTATGACGACGAGGCTGTAAGAAGGGCTAAGAGAATACTGCTGCTGAGAGTTATAGGGATACCTGTTGAGAACATAGCCCATGTGCTGGAGAAGGCAGACAGAATGGACGAGGAGATGCTCAGAAAACAGCTCGAGGAGCTTCGGGCGGAGCGAAAAGAGATAGACAGGCAGATATCCGCAGCCGGGATGCTGCTCCTGCTCGAAGAGATGTCGCCCGATGCGGAGGTCAGAGACGAACTGCTGGACAGAATGTTTGAAAAAGTGTGTCGCTAAAAGGTGATCCGGAAAGGAGAAATGCAATGAAAAAGGTAAAAACGATTTCGATCCTG
>CADATR010000038.1 GCA_902790885.1 uncultured Eubacteriales bacterium | reverse complement strand
CAGCATTGTGGATTTCCAAGGGTTTCATGGTGGAGCGTACGAGGCTCGAACTCGTGACCTCCTGACTGCCAGTCAGACGCGCTCCCAGCTGCGCTAACGCCCCATAATATTTTGGCAGCCTTTATGGCTGCCGTTTCTGGTGCGGATGATAGGATTCGAACCTACACGATGTTACTCACACGGACCTGAACCGTGCGCGTCTGCCAATTCCGCCACATCCGCACATCAGTGGCATACCAGCAACAAGGAGGGACCCGCCCGCGGGAGGATTCCTTATTGCATACCTCCATGGCACGCCACATAGTATACACTATCTTAAATTGCTTGTCGAGAGAAAAATCAGCTTTTTTATTCTTCTGCCATGATAGCATCGAACTCAGCTGCTGCTGCATCGAACTCCTCTTCGGACTCGATCTCGATTATCTCGAACTCTTCTTCACTTATCTGCTTATATCCGTAGATGTAAACATCGTCAGTGCCGTCTTCAGGTTCAAGAGCGATATACTCCTTATCATTCAGTTCGAACGTGCCCAGTACATAGCAGTCAACTGCAGTGTCGTCATCAAATTCCAGAGTGATGATATCCTCTTCTTCTTCTTCGACGTTTACGTTCTTGATATCTTCTGCCATAGCGCAATCTCCTTTCCTGAAATGCTATATCAATATAACATGCAGAGTTCATTTTAGCAAGTATGTAAAAGCGATAAAAAAGCCTTGTTTTTCATGATCTTTTACTCATTTGCGAAGAAGTCCAGAATGCTCTCCGCGGCCTTGCTGTTCATGCCGTCGACTTCCATGAGTTCCTCATATGTGGCGTTTTTTATTGCCTTGATGCTGCCGAATCTGTTGAGCAGCTCTCCCCTTCTCTTAGGACCTATTCCCGGGATATCCTCGAGCGCTGAGCGTATCATCTTTTTGCCCTTTACTCCGGACATGTAGGTGATCGCGAAGCGGTGCACCTCCTCCTGTATGTTGCCGCAGTAGCTGAAGAGCAGACGGTTGTCGCGCAGGTCTATCTCGCGGCCGTCGTCAAAGACGATCGCTCTGGTCCTGTGTGCGTCGTCTTTCGCGAGCCCGACTACCGGGATCGCGATGCGGAACGCATCGACGACGGCCTTCACGGCGTGAACCTGTCCCAGCCCACCGTCTATGAACATGATGTCCGGATAGGTGCTGAATCCATCGTCGCCCTTCCGGGCCCGTTTAAGCCTTCTGTATATGACTTCCCTGAGGCTTCCGTAATCATCGCCCTCAGCAGTCCTTACCTTGAATTTTCTGTAATCGCTTTTTACCGGTTTTCTTCCCTCATATACGACCATGCCGCCGACCGTATCAAGACCGTTGAAGTTCGAGATATCGTAGGCCTCGATCCGGTACTCTCTGTCGTCATCCTCCGGTATCAACAGAGGAGCGTTTCCGCTTATCGATGAAGCGTATTCTATGAGTGCCGCTATTTCCTTCTTCAGTGCGTCCCTTCTCTCTGCCTCGCGCTCTGCCTTTTCATCAAGCGTGCCAGCAAGCTTAACGGCATCTTCCATCGCCATTTTAAGCAGGGCTCTCTTCTCACCTCTCTCAGGTACTATGAAGCGAGTCTTGTGCATAACATCAGTTCTGCCTTCTGCGTTAGCAGCATTGATGTTGTCCAGGAACTCCTCAAGAAGAGCTTCCTCCTCGATATGAACCGGAAGTATTATTTCTCTCGGCAGTATCGACAGCTCAGGATAATACTGTTTTATAAAGGAAGAGATCATCTCCGTGCCGAGTGTCTTCTTTTCCTTTTCTGAATCCGGCATAGCCGCTCCCGCGTGATCGCTCCTTATGTATGTGATCTCACGGCCGCTCATTCTGCCGCTCTCAACTTTGTATCTTGCGACAACTCCGGTCTTCTGCGTGATAACCGGGATGAGAACGTCTGCATCCCTTTCCTTTATCATCGTTGCGCGCTGTGTCTCGCCAAGAGACTTGAGCGAGCGTATGTAGTCCCTGAACCTGGCAGCGTCTTCAAATCGAAGTTCTTCCGAGGCCTGTTCCATCTCGGTCTTCAGCTTGCTTATCACAGCCGAATCTCTTCCGGATAGGATCTCCATCACCTCGTCGATCTTTTCTTTATACGCTGCCTTGTCTGCCTTTCCGGTACACACGCCCGGACACTTACCTATAAAGTAATTGTATAAAGTAATTTAGGCACGGCCGGACTCCCTTTCTGAACTCCTGCTGACGGCATTTTTTGAACTGATACATCTCGTCTATCATTCCAAGAATGCGTCTGACCGATCCCGCGTCCGAGTATGGCCCGAAGTAACGGTTTCCGTCGCGTCTGAGCCTCCGCGTGCTTATGACTCTCGGGAATTCTTCAGTCACAGTCACTTCGATGAACGGATAGGATTTGTCATCCTTCAGCAGTATGTTGTACCGAGGCATGTATTTCTTGATAAGATTGCATTCCAAAAGGAGAGCTTCCATCTCCGTAGCACAGCTGATGTACTCAAACTCTGCTATATTGGAGACCATCGCTCTCACCTTGGGATCTGCCTGGGAAGTTTTTCTGAAGTAGCTGCTCACACGGTTTCTTAAATTAACAGCCTTACCTACATATATAACCTCTCCCAGGCTGTCCTTGTGCATATAAACGCCCGGAGTTTTTGGCAGTTTTTTCAGTTCTTCACTGATCTCGAACATGGCTATCTTTTGCGCCTGGACTTTCTGCCTTTCTTCTTTATCCCTTCGTCTATCGCCTCTTTACGGATATCAGTAGTGCGCGGAGGCATCTCCTCATAACCGCTGGCATCCCATTCACGGCGTTTTCTGTCTTCATCTATCTCAAGCTGCCTTCTTGCGATCTCGCGTATCTTCTGCATGCGGACAGCCTCGCGTCTTTTTGCGCGGCGCCTCTTAACATGCCCCACTCTGAGCAGAAACACCAGCAGAAGGAACAGAATCACTCCCGCAGCTATTGTTGCTGTGTTGGAAATATAATATTTCGAGAGGTACCATCCCTCAGGGATGTCTTCCCTGATAACTAGATCCACTGTACCCTTCAGCTCATCTGCCACGTAGATCTTGTAGTCACCTACCTTGTCGCCCTTTTTCATCGGCGCTGTCAGGTCATCATACATCGCGACTTCAGTCTGTATCAGAGATTCGCTGCCTTCAGGAGGCACGTACGCGAAGCCTTTGGTCTCTGTATAGCCCGGCACTCTCGTTACGGCTCCTCCCCGTACCCTGGCATAACCCACGAATTTTCCTTTTTTGACGATAGTGTTCTTTGTTACCTTGGTATCGGCATATTCAAACAGTGATGACGCCTCTCTGGCAGCATTTTCTTTTGCCGAATCCATCAGCACCACTATCATCTGCATGTCATCCTTTGTAGCTATCGCTGCAAACTGAGCCGAATTGACGGTCTCGTCTACTAATCCGAGTATACCGCCCTTTACATACTTATATCCGGTCTTCTCATTACCTGTAAGAAGCGGATCAGTGCTGGTAACAGTTATCTCTCTCGGCTTTGCCTGCTTTTTCCCGATTATAGCTATCGTGACCGTTTTCTTTGTAAGCGCGTCCTTGACTGCCTGATATCTGAATGCCGCCTGCGTTATGACGGCCAGATCCGCGGCTGTGGAATAGGCCTTGATATCATAGCGTCCGCTGGCGTTTGTAAACAGCGTGTCCATGAGTCCGAGTTCCATGCACTTGGAATTCATCTCTTTGACAAATATTTCCCTTGATGACGCGCTGTATTTCGCCAGAAGTTCTGCAGCCTGGACATCGCCGCCTACAAGCATGGCATTCAGAAGGTCTGAGACACTTGCTGACTCACCCTCTTTGAACGTTTCACCGTATCCGGCAATAATATCACCGGTTTCCACGGAGTTCTTCAGTTCTTTCTCATCATACATGTTGTCAAGAACCACCATGGCTGTCATAAGCATGGTGATCTTGCCCGGCTGCATCTTGCGGTCTGCGTGCTTCGAAACCACCTTCTCGCTGGTGGATCCGGACATGACCATGTACGAGCTCGCGCTCACAGATGGCGCTTTCTTTGGTGCTGCCGTTGTCGCCGCATTGGTTTCACCCTCTGCATAGACTTCAAAAAGAGCAATATAACCGATGGTGGTCACCAGTATCAGGATCACCGATATGATGGCCACCATCTGCTTTCTTATGCGTGCTGTGTTGCTGTTTTTCAACACTTTTAACTTCTCCGCCTAATGTTTACTTGTGTGCAGCCTCAAATTCCTTCATGTAGTCAATGAGTGCATCAACACCTTCTTCAGGGAACGCATTGTATACAGAAGCTCTCATTCCTCCTGCGATCCTGTGTCCCTTGAGGTTGATCATTCCTCTCTCCTTTGCACCGGCGATGAACTCCTTATCGAGATCAGGGTCGCCTGTTACGAACGGGATGTTCATGAGGGATCTGTCTTCCTTGACAACCGTTCCTCTGAAGAGCTCTGAAGAATCGAGATAATCGTAGATCTTCTTAGCCTTGCGTACATCCTTCTCGTGCATTGCAGGGATTCCGCCGTTCTCAAGCAGATACTTGAACACTTCGCCGGCTACATAGATAGTGTAGCAAGGAGGTGTGTTGTACATCGATCCCTTATCTGCATGTGTCTTATAGTTGAGGTAGATCGGAGTGTTCTCAGGAGCCTTTCCTACGAGGTCCTTTCTGATGATGACGATAGTCATGCCGGCAGGAGCAACGTTCTTCTGAGCTCCGGCATAGATTACGCCGAACTTTGTTACATCAACTTCCTCGGAGAGGATGCATGATGACATATCAGCTACGAGCATGTGATCACCGAAGTCAGGAAGCTCATTGTAGTGAGTTCCGAATACAGTGTTGTTGTAGCAGATGTAAACGTAGTCAACATCGTCTCTGATGTCTTCCTTGCTTACCTTAGGAATGTATGTATATTTATCCTCTTCAGACGAAGCTACGCAGCGTGCATCACCGAACTTGCGGGCTTCTTCCCATGCCTTCTTTCCCCACTGGCCTGCTACGATGTAGTCAGCTTTGCCTGTGCCTGTCATCAGGTTCATAGGAATCATCGAGAACTGGAGTGTAGCTCCTCCCTGCAGGAAGAGAACATAGTAATCATCAGGAATGTTCATGAGCTTGCGCAGATTGGCTTCTGCGTCATCGATGATCTTCTGGAACTCAGGAGATCTGTGGCTCATTTCCATTACGGATTCGCCTGTTCCCTCATAGTTGAGCATTTCTGCAGCGCACTTTCTGAGTACTGGCTCTGGAAGAACAGATGGTCCAGCAGAAAAGTTAAATACGCGATATTCATCAGCCATTGGTCTATACCTCCGTTAATCTTAAAGTAAAAGGGTTTTAAAAAACGCCCGCCGGCAGCCAAAGCACTCAGGCTCCGGCGGTCATCTTTTCATGTTTATTATACTTCACTTATGTGAAGAATTGCAGAAGGATTTTCTGCGATCCTGACTAAAGAGCCGGACCGGCGGCAACGAGTGCCTTGCCTGCCTCGTTGGATGTGTACTTCTCGAAGTTCTTGATGAATCTGCCTGCGAGATCCTTTGCCTTCGCATCCCACTCTGCAGGATCAGCGTATGTATCCCTAGGATCGAGGATTCCGCTGTCTACGCCAGGAAGCTCTGTAGGTACTTCGAAGTCAAAGTAAGGTATCTTCTTTGTAGGAGCCTTGAGTACATCGCCGTTGAGGATAGCGTCGATGATTCCTCTTGTGTCCTTGATCGAGATACGCTTTCCGGTGCCGTTCCATCCTGTATTTACCAGGTAAGCCTTGGCTCCGCTCTTCTCCATTCTCTTTACCAGCTCCTCAGCGTACTTTGTAGGATGCAGCTCGAGGAAAGCCTGTCCGAAGCATGCGGAGAATGTAGGTGTAGGCTCTGTGATGCCTCTCTCAGTGCCTGCCAGCTTTGCTGTGAAGCCGCTGAGGAAGTAGTACTGTGTCTGCTCCGGTGTGAGGATCGAAACAGGAGGAAGTACTCCGAACGCGTCTGCCGAAAGGAAGATTACGTTATCTGCCTGCGGGCCTGCCGACTTGCCGTTCACCTTCTTGGCGATATTCTCGATATGCTCGATCGGATACGATACACGTGTATTCTCTGTAACGCTCTTGTCAGCGAAGTCGATCTTGCCGTTTTCGTCAACAGTTACGTTCTCGAGCAGAGCATTTCTTCTGATAGCATTGTAGATATCAGGCTCAGACTCCTTGTCGAGGTTGATTACCTTTGCGTAGCAGCCGCCCTCGAAGTTGAATACGCCCTCGTCATCCCAGCCGTGCTCGTCGTCTCCGATGAGGAGTCTCTTAGGGTCTGTCGAAAGTGTGGTCTTTCCTGTTCCGGAGAGTCCGAAGAAGATAGCTGTGTTCTTTCCCTCCATGTCGGTGTTTGCGGAGCAGTGCATTGAAGCGATGCCCTTCAGCGGCAGGTAGTAGTTCATCATCGAGAACATACCCTTCTTCATCTCGCCGCCGTACCATGTATTGATGATGACCTGCTCACGGCTTGTGATGTTGAATGCCGCGCATGTCTCACTGTTCATTCCAAGCTCTTTGTAGTTCTCTACTTTTGCCTTGGAAGCGTTGAAGATAACGAAGTCAGGCTCGAAGTTCTCAAGCTCCTCATCTGTAGGGATGATGAACATGTTCTTTACGAAGTGTGCCTGCCATGCTACTTCCATGATGAAACGGATGGCCATGCGTGTGTCCTTGTTGGTTCCGCAGAATCCGTCAACTACGAAAAGTCTCTTGTTGCAGAGTTCATTGACAGCGATCTTCTTTACCTCAGCCCATACGTCTTCGGACATCGGATGATTGTCGTTCTTGTAGCCCTCTGTTGTCCACCAGACAGTGTCCTTGGAATTCTCGTCCATGACGATGTATTTATCCTTAGGCGAACGTCCGGTATATATACCTGTCATTACGTTTACAGCATCAAGCTCTGTAAGCTGTCCCTTGTCATAGCCCTCGAGTTCAGGCTTCATTTCCTCTTCAAAGAGGAACTCGAACGAAGGATTGTAGACCAGCTCGGTAGTGCCTGTGATCCCGTATTTTGTCAGATCAACTTTTGCCATTTATATACCTCCCTTTAATAAAAATAAGGTTATCTTGTTGAGGAAAACCAATTTTTTACCACTATAATATTATGCATTTTGTGTCAATGTTTCAACTTGTATTTGTCGGATTTGTTACCCTTCCCGAGTTGATGAACTTCTGCCTTGGTGATATACTTAAGCAGTATGGGCGACGATCCAATAAGTGCTTTATCAGCCCGTAAAAAAACAGCCTTTTTATTATTATTTAATACCTTTTGTGAATAATACGGAGGACATAATGGACAAGTATTATATCGGTACTCTTAACAACATTTCCCCAAAGGGTCTGTGCAGACTCACTGACAAATTTGAGCTTACAGATGACGTAGATAAGGCTAATGGTATCATCGTAAGATCCTTCAAGATGCATGACATGGATTTCTCCGATGATCTCCTGGCTATCGGAAGAGCCGGAGCCGGCGTCAACAACATTCCGCTTGATAAGTGTGCTGAGAAAGGCATTGTCGTATTCAATACCCCTGGCGCAAACTCGAATGCTGTAAAGGAACTCGCTATTGCCGGAATGATCATGGGTGCCCGCAACATGTATGAAGGCATCGCATGGGGCCAGACTCTCGAAGGCGATGTAGCAGCAAACGTTGAAAAAGGCAAAAAGCAGTTTGCCGGCACAGAGATCGCAGGCAAGACTCTCGGTATCATCGGACTCGGTGCCATCGGAGCTAAGATCGCAAACGCTGCTGAAGCTCTCGGCATGACAGTAGTCGGCTACGAAGCATTCACACCGCATCCTTGCCTGACAGCAGACGTCAAGCTCTGCGACAGCGTTGAGGAAATGGTACCTATGTGCGACTTCATCTCGATCCACGTTCCTTCCCTGCCTACAACAAAGGGAATGGTCAACAAGGACCTCATCGCAAAGATGAAGGACGGCGTTATCTTCATGAACTACGCAAGACCTGACCTCATCGTTGTTGACGATGTAGTAGAGGCTCTTGAGTCCGGAAAGATAAGAAAGTACATGACAGACCTTCTCGAGCCTGAGTACATCGGTAAGAAGGGCATCGTAGCTACACCGCATCTCGGAGCTTCCACAGCTGAGGCTGAAGAGAACTGCGCTGTCATGGCTACAGATCAGCTCATGGATTACCTCGAAAACGGAAACCTCGTCAACTCGGTCAACTTCCTTGGCAGAGTCACAATGGAAAGAGCTGCCGGTTCTGACAGACACTGCTTCCTCGTTAAGTGCGACAAGGACGCTGACACAGTAAGCGAAAAGATCAAGGGATTCTATGGAGACAAGCTCCTCGGATTCGCAGGCTCCAAGAGAAACGACTTCGGTTACTTCATCGCTGATGTAGCTGCCGGAACAGAGCCATTCAGCTGCGACTGCGTAATTAAGACAAGAGTTCTGTAATACAGAGCCGTCTGAGTTCACTTAATAAGCAACGTAAAAGGATCGGTGCCCTGGCATCGATCCTTTTTATTGTTGTCTTACTTCTCTCCTCTCATGAGGGAAAGTCACCCTGCGCAGATCAGAATATGGAATCCACCTTCTTTATCTCGCGGTCATAAGTGAGCAGTCCGTTGGTCTCATCCTCAACATCGGACAGCTGTGTATATATGGCCGCGCTCAGACCTCTTGCCAGCAGAGGCTTTATCTCCTCACGGTACAGGCGCGAGATGTCTCTCTGCAGAGCCGCTCTGTCAGCACATCTCCTGTATCCATAGTCTCTCCTGCCTCCATAGTAATAACCCGGCAGTTTGCAGGCGTAGCCTCCGAACTCGCTCAGCACCAGCGGTCTGTCTCCCGGAGTCAGATCGATCCTCTTGAAGTAAACATGATAGCTGTCGACATCGCTCTTGTTCTGCCAGAACCAGCCGGATGTGCTGTCTATGAATCTCGAGCTGTCGAGTTCTTTCAGTCTGTCATAGGCCGCGTCCGCGTCGAACTGTCCCCAGCCCTCGTTGAATATGGTCCAGTAGCAGATGGAAGGATGGTTGTACAGAGTCCGCACTGTTTCATCCATGGATCCGAGGAAGATCATCCTCGTCTCTGGATCGTCGTGTAAGTCCTTATCGTCAAGTTTGTTCCTGCCTATCATCGGGAGTGCACTGTCCATAATGAATGAGTAGTCAGAGTTGTTCACCATGTCCTGGAACACAGCCATTCCAAGCCTGTCGCACTCATAATAGAATATTTCAGGCTCTATTTTTATGTGTTTTCTGAGGGTATTGAATCCGAGCGACTTCATGGCAAGTATGTCTTCGGCGTACTTGTCCGGTGAAGACGGAGTATAGATGCCGTCGTGCCAGTAGCCCTGGTCGAGCACTCCGTTGAAGAAATACGGCAGGCCGTTGAGGCACAGCCTTGTGCATCCGCCCTTTTCTTCTACTGTGAGCGTGCGCAGCGCAAAGTAAGATCTGATACTGTCTTCACCGCTCGTGATGCTGAAGTCGTAAAGATGAGGATCCTCAGGCGTCCACAGCTCAGGCTCATCGATCTCTATGCGCACGGAAGCACATGCAGCGCCATCACCGGAAACATCAGCAAGCTCATAGGTTTTGCCGCAGAGCTCAAGAGTGCCTCCGCTTATGCCGCAGGCTGTTATATCGGCCCAGTCCAGTCCTGTATCGATCCTGAGTGATGTTATATGCTCCTCAGGAACCGGCTCAAGCCATACACTCTGCCATATACCCGATACAGGCGTATACCACATGCCTCCGTTTCTGTACTTCTGCTTTCCCCATGGGTATTTGTGGTCAAGACTGTCGCGCGCTTCGACTATAACGCTGTGTATGGCGTCTTCGCCTTCATTCAGAAGATCGGTGATGTCAAAGCTGAATGGCAGATATCCGCCCTCGTGTGAACCGGCGAATTTACCGTCGATATACACCTGAGCTGTCTGATCTACCGCGCCGAGATGAAGGATGATCCTCATGCCCTTCCAGTCCTCAGGTATCCTGAATCCTTTGCCATACAGCATGATCTCATCACTGCGGGTTATCCTGTTGAGTCCCGACAGCTTGCTCTCAGGACAGAAAGGCACATTGATCTTCTTCGGCTCAGGAGGCAGACCAGCCTCGCTCGTTTTTTTGATGCTGAATGTCCATTCTCCATCGAGACTCAGCCATTTTTCTCTCACCAGCTGAGGTCTCGGATAAACATCTTTCCATTTAGTCATCCTGTCAACACCCCACAATAAACTTTCATTTTAAATATTCAAGCGCACTGATGTAAAGTTTCCTTTACATCAGTGCTTTTTCCAGACGTAATAATTATAACTGATCCTATACAGAAGCTGCCGCAGCAAGAGCGATCGAATAGAATTTCTCCTCTGCGCTGGATCCTCTGGATGTAAGAACGATAGGCACTTTTGCTCCTACTATGATGCCTGCCATCATTCCGTTGCTGCTTACAGTCCAGGACTTTCCTACCATGTTTCCGGTCGCCATAGAAGGCATGATCATCGCGTCTACCTCACCGGCAACAGGGCTGTCAAACTTCTTGAATTCAGCGATTTCCTTGCTCAGAGCTATATCGTAGGAGATAGGTCCTTCAACTGTGCAGCCTGTGATCTCGCCCTTCTGATTCATCTCCTTGAGAGCTGCGGCGTCTACAGACTCCTGTGCCTTCTTGTTGAGGACCTCAGCTCCGCACATAACGCCGACCTTAGGATCTTCGTAACCGAGAGCGTGGAGTACTTCGACAGCGTTGTTGATGATCTTTACCTTCTGCTCGAGATCCGGCTGGAGAAGCATTCCGCCGTCTGTCAGTACTACTACCTTATGATAATTAGGAACCTGGAAAAGTCCTACGTGGGACATGATCTTTCCGACCTGAAGACCTGTTTCCTTATTTACTACCTGTCTGAGGAGGTCAGCAGTCTGCATGCGGCCCTTCATAAGGAAGTCACCCTTGCCCTCACGAATAAGAGCTACGGCCTTCTTTGCAGCTTCGATATCATCATCTTCGTTGTAGATGACAACATCACCGAAGTCAAATCCCTGCTCAGCGCAGATCGCCTTTATCTCATCCTCTTTACCTACGAATACAGGCTCAACGATGCCCTCTTTGTAAGCTTCATAGACCGCGTCGAGCGAGTGCTCGTCATGAGCGCAGCAGAGAACGATTCTCTTCTTTACAGGATTTGCCTTGACCAGTTCAGCCATTTCTTTGAAATTCTTAAGCATTATTTTCCTCCCTAAACAACCAACAGTTACTATTGTTCATACATAGTTATTTTAGCATATTTGGGCAGACTCATAAATACAAGATTGATGTCAGGTGGTGATCCTCTTTTGAAAACTCTTTGATCGCAATGCAATTGAAATGCGCATGCACTGATGATAGAATTTCAGTGTATGTACAATTATTGAACTCGGATATTCAGAAGTGAGGTAAGCAGATGGAATATTATGAGGATATAGTTAAAAAAAGAAATTCCTGCAGAGGCTTCTCGGACAGAAAGGTCGAAGACAGCGTGCTCACAGAGCTGCTGACATACTATGAGGATGAAGAGAGCGCTCTTGTTGATGATATCCAGACCGAGCTGAAGTTCTATATCGGAACAGTCTGGGAAGAGCTCAAGAAGAGTGTCGGATACAACGGCTTCTGCATCAAGGCTCCGGCCTATATGGTTATCTATTCCGATGTCGCAGATCATTATCTTGAAAATGCCGGATATATCGCGCAGGGCCTTACCCTCAAAATGACCGAACTCGGTCTGGCAGCATGCTGGCAGACTATCAATGACGCTGACGAGGCAAAGAAGGCTCTCGGTGAAGATACAGATAAGGTCGTTGCCTGTGTAGTAGCCTTCGGATACAGGGATCCTGACAACAAGGAAAAGGCCGCCAGCAAGAAGTCTCTTGACGAGATGACTGACGGTTTCAGATTCGGTCAGGATATCGACACAGACCTCTGGTACAACGAACTCGAAGACGGTCTCAGAGCAATCGCTCACGCTCAGTCGTTCCAGAACCTGCAGCCTTACAAGATCATTGTTGACAACGATCAGATAGCATTGGTAGGGCTTCCGGATGACATGACTTCAGAGGCCGACAGACTGCTCAATTACGGCATCGTCATGTTCAACTTCTACGCAGTGATGTGGGCCATCAGGCCAAGCGCTCCGAGGTGGAGCTTTGAGCCTGTCACAGACCGCGATCTCGGCCTTCCTGAAGGTGTTACATATGTCGCCAAGTGCGGACTGTAGATAAAGACAGTGATATAACGTAAAACAAAACTGACCCCGCGTCACATATGACGCGGGGTCGCTGTTTATCAGCTTACTGCATTGTAGGATAATCCGATTTGCCCGTGATCTTCTTCTTTATGATCTTCGCTCCCCTCTTCAGGATATTAGGGCCAACGACTTTCATCATATCCTCGGCGAAGTGCATGTCGCTCGCTTGCGGGATGTCTCTCTCGAGATGTATGGCATCAAACTGGCATCTGGTGGTGCACAGTCCGCATCCTACGCATTGATTGAGGTCTACCCAGCTCGCGCCGCATCTGAGGCAGCGTGATGCTTCTGTCTTCACCTGCTCATCCGTCAGAGGCATCCTCAAATCCTCGAAAGTGGCCTCAGGCTTTCCGTCCTTATGCGACGGTTTCTGACGCCCGGCGTTATCGTATGAGACAGGCGAGATGCTTATGTCGTCCCTGTCGAGCTCGATAAACTCCCTCAGGTCTCTTCCGATGGTCATAGACTGCCCCGGATGCACGTATCTGTTTATCGATACCATTGCTGTCCTTCCGGCCGCGATGGCGTCGATAACGAATTTCTGGCCTGTATACACATCTCCGCCGACAAAGATGTCAGGTTCAGCAGTCTGCAGTGTGACAGGATCAGCAATCACGAATCCTCCGCGGCTCAGCTCTACTTTTGTCCCCTCAAGCAGCTTGCCCCAGTCAGGCTTCTGTCCGATGCAGTAAAGAACCATGTCGCATGCAGCCTCTTCAGTAACCGCGTCGTCAAACTTCGGATCAAATCTTCCCTCCGCGTTCCTTACAGATACGCACTTGCGGAATCTGATGCCGGTGCATCTGCCGTCCTTTTCAGCTATCTCGGTCTGTCCCCATCCTGCATGTATGCTTATTCCTTCAGCTTCGCACTCGCTCTGATCCTCAATGCCCATAGGCATCTCGTCATATGACTCAAGGCAGTAAAGATCTACGCTCTCCGCGCCTGCTCTCACAGCTGTCCTTGCAACATCCGCTCCGATGTTGCCGCCGCCGATAACCACTACTTTGCCCTTTATATCTTTATGGCCCTCAAGATTGACGTCCTTCATGAAGTCGATGCCTGAGATAACGCCTTTTGCGTCTTCGCCCGGAATGCCGAGTTTTCCGCCGCTCTGGAGTCCGATACCGATAAAGAATGCCTTGTAGCCCTGATCTCTCAGCTGCTGTATCGTGACGTCGCTTCCGACTTCCACACCGCATCTGAACTCGACGCCCATCCTGCGGAGTATCTCGATCTCGCCGCCGAGAACGTCCTTCTCGAGCCTGAATTCAGGCAGGCCGTGCATCATCATTCCGCCAGGAGCCTTCTCCTTCTCGAATACAGTAACAGGATAACCATCCTTTCTGAGGTAGTACGCGGCCGAAAGTCCTGCCGGGCCCGATCCTATGACCGCGATCGGAAGATCATCCCACTGCTTTCCGTCCATGTTGTCACATACAGGAACGAATCTGTCGAGGTTGCCGAACTCCCACTGAGTAAGGAACTTCTTTACCTCATCGATCGATACCGGATCATCCAGGAGGCCTCTTGTGCAGCGATCCTCGCAGCGTTTGTTGCACACCGCGCCGCAGACTGCCGGGAACGGATTGTCCTGGCGGATCAGCTCCACAGCCTCTTCATAGCGGCCTTCCTTTGCCATCTGCAGATATCCCTGTACGGCTATGTGCGCCGGGCAGGCGGTCTTGCATGGCGAAGTTCCGCTGTCATAGCAGTTTATCTTGTTTGTGTCTCTGTAGTTGTAATTCCATTTATCCTCGCCCCAGATGTTGTCATCAGGGAGATCGTGCATAGGATACATCACCTTTGATCCGTCAGCGCGGCAAAGCTTCTGGCCCAGTCTTGCAGCACCTGCAGGGCAGACCTCTACGCACTTTCCGCACGCCACGCACTTTTCAGGATCGACATGCGCGCGGTAGGCGGATCTTGACATGTTAGGAGTATTGAAAAGCTGTGATGTCCTCAGTCCGTAGCAGCTTCCCGGTGAGCAATTGCAGATGCCGACTATGCGGTCCGGACCGTCAAGATTGGTGATCTGGTGCACATAGCCCTTGCGCTCAGCGCGCTCGATGATCTCCATCGCCTCTTCGCGGGTGATGTAGTGAGCGTCCTTTCCGGTCTCCACCAGGAATTCAGCTATATCTCCGAGTCCGATGCACATGTAGCCTTCTATATCGCCAACGCCCTCGCCTCTTACTCTCTGAGCCTTGCGGCAGGCGCATACCATGGTGCAGAACTTGTCTATCGCCTTTTCGACAGGTATGACGTGCATGCCGATCCCTGCACCTCCGGGCGGGATGAGCTTCGCGGCTAGCTCAAGCGGCTCCTGCGGGGCCAAGTTGAACATCGTTGCGACCTCAGGGTTGGTCTCGCAGAGCATCGGATGCTCCACCATGTACTCTCCCGAGCCTACTACCCATTTAGGGATCCAGTACTGGATATGCTGATCCGGATTATCCCTGTTCTGTTCGACTATTCCTATCCAGATAAGATGGTCGATTATCTTCTGGGCCTCTTCAACGCTCATTTTGTTGCGCTCAGCGAGCTCAGCCGTCGTATAGCCGACGCGGCGCTTTTTGAAGCTCAGCATGAACTTTACTTCTTCCTTTGTAAGCAGCCTGTCGAGTATCCAGAAATCCATGTGGTTTTCCTTCATTCCTCCCGGAAGCTTTCGCGGGATGTTGTCAGTGATCATGACAGAGAGCTTTTTTACGAGCTTTTTCTTCTCCGGATCATCGCACCTATGTTCAACGACCGGATAGTCTCTCTCGTTGACGTGGATCCTAGGGTTGACTTCCTTTACCATTTCTCCCTCCTGATAGTCAAAATCTATATTACCTGCTGCAGGTTATCACAAAGCTGAGTACGTAATCATCCTTTACCGGATATTTGTATTCGTCCTTTGTCTGCGGTCCGCAGATGCCTGTCCCTATGCCCTGCTGAAAAGCGGATATCGTAACGTATGTGCCAGTTTGCTTTTCATCTTCGCGGTGCTCCATTCCGAGGAGTTCCCTGTCGCTGTACGGTTTGATGCCAAGCTCAAAGGCTTTCCCGACAGCGCTGAACTTAACGGTCGTATTTCCGTCGCTGACGCTGGCCCATCTTGTATCAAAGCGGCTGCCGCTCTCCTGCGGCTTGATGTTAGGCTCCGTCATGTCCGCTACTTTGCATTTCACGTGCTCTATAGGGAACTGATCCTTCATGTCCGCGTAGGATTCGCCGCTCCTTCCGCAGTATTCGACATCATCGAAGGAAGGATCGAATCTGAAGGCTTTGCCGAACCTCGGCACGGTGCCCTTCCCCTTAGTGCAGTGAAGCCTGCTGGTCACGAGCACGGATCCGTCTTCATCTATCCTCTCATACGTATCCGTACACTCAAACTCATTCTTTTTACAGACGATCTTCGATACGACAGTCAGCTTCCTGTCGGTCTTTTCTATCGATACCAGATCTGTTCTTTGACCGGTGAAATCCTTCATCGCGTCGCCCACTCCGAAGAAAATGAAGTCATTGTCGGTAGGCGCTCGGAAAAGTATCGTTGCAGGGTCCGCAGGCTTGACGGCCATGCCGTTTATCACCAGAGCCACATTGTCCGATGCCTCATCCAGAATATCCCCGACAGCGAACTTCCCTGAACCCTCAGGCCTGCCCGGTATGCATTCCTTTATGACAAGCTGCTCCCGCGACACATCTCTTTTCGTTTTTCTGTCAAAGACATCTATCGTCAGTGT
>CADATR010000037.1 GCA_902790885.1 uncultured Eubacteriales bacterium | reverse complement strand
GATTCAGCATGAGCTGCATCCCGGTAAAGAGTGACGGCATAGAGATAGAGAAACTGCCGGTGAACATCAGAACGGCTGTATATGTATGTCCTCAGAACCAGTTCCCGACAGGAGCTCTCATGCCTATAAGCCGCAGGCGTGAGCTGCTCGGCTGGGCTGAAGCCAACGACAGCATAATCATAGAAGATGACTACAACAGTGAACTCAGATACACGGGCATGCCTATACCTGCGCTGCAGGGCATAGATAACAGCGGCAGGGTGGTGTACCTCGGCTCCTTCACATCCACGCTGTTTCCGGCTATCAGGATCAGCTATATGGTGCTTCCTGAAAGGATGGTAAAGCTGTACGAGCAGATACGCGGCAACTATGACCAGACATGTTCAAAGACGGAGCAGCTGACTCTGGCTGAATTCATGAAGAGGGGCTATTTTCACTCCAACCTCAGAAGAGTGCGCAAGCTGTACTCTGCCAAGCTGCAGGAGACGCTTGAAGCCATAAGGAAGTATGGAAGTGAAGGAGATTTTCTGACCGCTGAAAACACTCAGTCAGGAATAAACATTATCTTCAGGCTCAACACCCATACGAAGGTGATCTCCAGAGGGCAGAACGGCGATGAAAGGACTGATGAGATAAGGCGCGAAATGGCTGACCGCCTTGTAAGGACAGCAGCCGCTGCCGGCGTAAAGGTGAGAGACATCGATCAGCTCGATCATGACGGACAGATGTATATGGTGCTGTATTATAACCAGATCCCGATCGAGAAGATCTCGGCCGCTGTCAAAGCGATGACGGAGGGCTTCAAGTCCGATGTTACAAAGGGCAGCCTCACTCTGCCTTCGGTATATGAGGTGATAAGGCTGAGCGGAGGCAAGCCTCAGTTCCTGAAAGAACACTATGAGAGACTCGAAAGATCCCTCGCGAGCATGGGCAGACCTGTGCCTTTCACCTGCGGGGAGCTGGCTTCATATATCGACGAACTTGCGGAAGAGACCGGTATAAAAGATCACAACATAAAACTGGAATCGGATATCAGCGGGTATTCGATCATGTACCTCAATCCTACTCATTATCCTGCTGCAGAGCTGTACAGGAGCGGAGTGAAGGTCGGTCTGTTCAGAGGAGAGAGAAAGAATCCGAACATAAAAATGATGGACCGCGAGCTCAGGGATGCCACCGACAGAGCGATAAGACAGGGAAATCTGTACGAGGTGCTTCTGGTAAACAGGGAAGGTTATATAACGGAGGGCAGCCGCTCCAATGTTTTCTTCATTAAAAACGGGGAGGTTTTCACCTCCCCGACAGATGCAGTTCTGCCCGGTGTCACGCGGACTGTTATCATAAGGATAATTGAGTCTTCGGGTATCCCGATCCATTACCGCGCTATCAGGCGTGATGAGCTCGGCGGGTTCGACGCCGCTTTTATAAGCGGCACATCGCCTAAGGTGCTGCCTATTGCGAATATCGGCAGCTATACTTACGATGTCAACGATCCGGTGCTGAGATCTGTAATGGAGCAGTATGCTACTTTAACTTAGCTGCCGGCCTGAAGATGTACTTGTTAAGGATCTCGACTACGATGAAGCCGAGCGCGATACCCAGGCATGTGAGAAGAAGGGTGATCCCTTCGGAAACAGCCATATCGTGATCCTCCATTACGATGCAGTACATCATGTAATAAAGATTCGGTCCCGGCACAAGCGGAAATACGCATATAGTCTGGAATATTGTTGCAGGAGCCTTGTTTACTCTGGCCATCACCTGTGCGTAAGCAGCTACGAATATGGATCCGACAAGAGTTGCCATGAAGTTGCTGTAGCCCGCATTATAGAGCATGGCGTAAACGAGCCATGTGAAGAAAGCTCCTATACCTGCATACATAACCTGTATGCCTTTTACATTGAACCAGTATGCGAAGCCTACGCAGGCAGCTGTGCAGGATATCAGCTGAACAAGGAGGCTCGGATTCAGTTCCATCATATTACAGCACCCCCTTCATCAACAGTATCGGCAGAGCTATACCTATCGCGATGCCGGTAGCACCGAGCAATGCCTTTGAAATATTGATTATGCCCGACAGTGTATCCCTGTGCAGAAGATCGCTTATGCCGTTTGTGAATCCTATTCCGGATATCAGAAGCATTACAACACCGACTGTGATATTGCCTGAATGATGACCAAGTCCCAGCGCGACTGCCAGAAGAATGAAGATCTCAACTATAAATGAGATTATCGCGTTGAATATCAGCGGGTTAGTTTCTATCTTTCCGAGCGCGTCTCCCAGAGCGACAATAATAACAGAAGCGATGACCGCAACGATGCTGTCCGCGGGATCGCAATTGAAGAAAATGGCGAATCCGGTCCCTCCGAGTATCCCCGCGAGGTAGTGCACCCATTTCGGCTGTGACGGCCTTGCCATGACTTCATCAAGCCTGCGCCTGAGCTCAGGCGCGTCCGGCGTTTCCCTTACAACCTTGCGCGACAGACTGTTGAGATAATCAAGTCTGTCGAAATTCATTTCTCCGCCCGGCACGTGGCGTATCTGGGTAAATATATCACCGTCCGGGGTCTCCACTGTCGCCTGTATGTTCGATGAGATGACCCAGCAGTTCACCTTTATAAATCCGTAGCTGCGGCACAGCCTGTACATGCTGTCCTCAACACGGTTTATTTCGGCTCCGCTGTTGATCATCTGCTCGCCTATATCCAGGATCACTTTCAGTATCTGCTTGTAATCCACAATGACCCTCCTCCGAAGTTTAAAGGATTGAACGGCATGTAGGCTATCACAAAGATTTATAGCTTTCAATACCTGATATTTTTTAAACAGCACCCGTTGTTATGATATGATTAGACATCTGTTACAGACAGGCAGACGTGATGCTGCTGAGGCAAAAGGAGGATGAAATGAAGGGTATAAACACGGAAAAAGGCCGTCTGCGTCACAAGGTTTTCACCGAGGTCGCAAGATTTGCTTACGAAGGGGGCGGTCCCGAGGAGCTGGACGAGCTGCCTTACAAAATGGTGAACACTGAAGACGATCCATACAGACATTCCATATTCCTCGAAAGGGCTATAATCGGAGAGCGGATCAGAGTTGCGATGGGAATGGCGATAAGACCGGTCAACGAGCATACACCAACGTCGAAAGGTGTTGATGAGAGCATGATAGAGGAGAAGTACTATGAGCCGCCTCTGATCGACATCATACGCTTTGCGTGCCACTGCTGTCCTGAAAAGAGAGTATACATCACAGATGGATGCCAGAATTGCCTTGAACATCCATGCATGGAAGTCTGTCCTAAAAAATGCATATCATATGACAGGGACCTGCGCCGCAACTCCATTGACGCAGAAAAGTGCATAAAATGCGGAATGTGCATGAAAGCCTGCCAGTACAGCGCGATAATCAAACAGGAAAGACCTTGCGTAGCAGCATGCGGCCTTGGAGCGATAGGTGAGGACGAATATGGTCATGCCATGATAGATCAGGACAAGTGCGTCTCCTGCGGAATGTGCCTCAACAGCTGTCCGTTTGCAGCTATTGTAGATAAAGGACAGATATATCAGACGATCAAGGCGATACAGTCGGATACTCCGGTTTATGCTATCGTGGCCCCTGCGATCGCAGGACAGTTCGGAAAAGGGCTTACAGATAAGAAGATGAGAGCGGCCTTCGGCATTCTCGGATTCAAGGATGTATATGAAGTAGCCATAGGCGCGGATCTCTGTACGATAGAAGAGGCTGATCATTTCCTGAGAGAAGTCCCGTCAGAGCTTCCGTTCATGTGCACGAGCTGCTGCCCTGCATGGTCGATAATGGCAAAAACGGAGTTCCCGGAATTCGCGGAGACCGTTTCCATGGCGATGACTCCGATGGTGCTGACCGCAAGGCTTGTGAAGAAAATGCATCCTGAATGCAAGATCGCTTTCATCGGACCGTGCCTGTCAAAGAAAAACGAGGCCAGCAGACGGACCGTCAAGAGCTATGTGGACTTCGTGCTTACTTTCGAAGAACTCGCCGGAATGTTTGATGCTAAAAACGTTGTCTTCGAGGATCTTGAGGAAGGGGATACTCTGAGAAGAGCCAGCAGCGACGGCTTCGGCTTCGCTATAAGCGGAGGTGTAGCGCAGGCTGTAGTCAATCACATAAAGAGGATCGATCCGGAACGCGAAGTCAGGATAGTAAAGGCTGAAGGGCTGGATGAATGCAAAAAAATGATGAAGAAGGCGGCTGAAGGCGCCTACAACGGTTACCTGCTTGAAGGAATGGCATGTCCGGGCGGGTGCATAGCAGGCGCAGGAACACTCCAGCCGCTGAATAAAGCAGCGTACTCAGTAGGAGTCGCCATGAAGGAAGCTCCTGTAGAGAACGCGATAGACAGCCAGTACGCTGATCTCCTTCCGCATCTTGAGCGCATACAGGAGGAGCTCAGCAAGGCAAAAGAGGAGGAATACAAGCCGGTCAACAAAATAAAGATAAGCCTGCTCACTTATAAATAGAAAAGAAAAACGGGTTTACATGCGCTTTTGACCTGATGACGGTCAAAAGCGCTTTTTTCAAAAAAACAGACAAACAAACGACACCCTTGTATTTAAAAGCAGTGATTTATTTGCTAAAATTTGAGAGAACAAACCAGCCTTGAAGCAGGCGCCCCGGTCTGCTGTTCATAGAGACTGAAGCTTTTGTTATGTTTATTGAAGGATGTGTGATGACCAGTGAAGGAGGCATTATGACAGAATCCGAAAAGAAAGAATTGATGAAACTTGCCTGCAAGGTGAGAATGGGGATAATCGAAGGGACCCATGCCGCTAAGTCAGGTCATCCGGGCGGAAGCCTTTCCGCAGCGGATATGTACACATATCTGTACTTCAGGGAAATGAATGTGGATCCTGAAAAACCGCGTGATCCTGACAGAGACAGATTCGTTCTGTCGAAGGGACACACCGCGCCGGGACTGTATTCAGTTCTTGCGCAGAGGGGATTTTTCCCGGTTGAGGAGCTTAAAACACTGAGAAAGATAGGAAGCCGCCTGCAGGGACATCCTAACATGAACGAGACACCGGGAGTGGACATGTCTACAGGTTCTCTCGGACAGGGAGTATCGGCTGCGGCAGGCATGGCTCTTGCAGCAAAGAAGCAGGGCAAGGATCTCAGAGTATATACACTGCTTGGAGACGGCGAGATAGAAGAAGGCCAGGTATGGGAAGCAATGATGTTTGCACACCACTACGGACTTGACAATCTCTGCGTTATCGTTGATAACAACGATCTGCAGATCGACGGAAGGATCGCGGACGTTATCGATCCGTATCCTATCCCGGATAAATTCAAGGCATTCGGACTCCATGTCGAGGAGATTAATGGTCATGACTTCGATCAGATAGAGGCAGCTCTTGAAAGCGCGAAGAAGACAAAGGGCGTTCCGACCGCGATAGTTATGAAGACTCTCAAGGGCAAAGGCGTAAGCTTCATGGAGGATCAGGCCGGATGGCACGGCAAGGCTCCGAATGATGAGCAGTATGAAACTGCTATGGCAGAACTCGGAAAGCAGCTCGAAGAAGTGGAGGCGATGTAATATGGCAGATATCAAGAAGATCGCAACAAGAGAAAGTTATGGCAATGCCCTTGTAGAGCTGGGGCGTGAGCACGCGGATCTGGTCGTTCTTGACGCTGACCTCGCAGGAGCTACCAAGACGAGTACATTCAAGAAGGAATTCCCTGACAGACATTTTGACTGCGGCATCGCTGAAGGCAACATGATGGCGGTCGCGGCCGGAATAGCATCCATGGGAATGGTGCCTTTCGCATCGACATTCGCAATGTTCGCAGCCGGAAGAGCATTCGAACAGGTGCGCAATTCCATCGGTTATCCGCATCTTAATGTTAAGATCGGTGCCACACACGGCGGAATCTCAGTAGGTGAGGACGGAGCTTCCCATCAGTGCTGTGAGGATTTCGCTCTTATGCGCAGCATCCCGGGAATGACGGTCATCTGCCCGGCAGATGATGTAGAGGCGCGCGCCGCTGTCAAGGCTGCATATGAGTTTGAGGGACCTGTATACCTCAGATTCGGCCGTTCCGGAGTTCCTGTATTCCATGATGAGGACAGCTTCAAATTCGAGATCGGCAAAGGTGAAGTCCTGCAGGACGGAAACGATGTAGCTATCATTGCTACCGGGATCCTGGTAGGTGAAGCCATCAAGGCCGGTGAAGAACTCAAAGCGCAGGGGATCAGCGCGAGAGTCATCAACCTTGCAACTATCAAGCCTCTCGATGAGGAACTTATCCTCAAAGCTGCCGCAGAATGCGGAAAGATCGTAACCTGTGAAGAGCATTCGATCATAGGAGGCCTTGGAGAAGCTGTAAGCTCGCTGCTCAGCGAGAAGCTCCCGACTCCTGTACGCCGCATCGGCGTCAACGACGAATTCGGACATTCCGGCCCTGCGGCTGATCTGCTGAAGGATTTCGGACTTTCTGCGGATAACATAGTTGAAACCGTAAAATCGTGGATGTAGAGACAAGAATATAAAAAAGCAAAGGCACCCTGAAAAAAACAGGGTGTCTTCTTTAATTTTGTTATAAATTTTACATTCATCACAATATGTTGTATATAATGATATTTGGCATATTTGGATTACTTGCGGACCGGAAACCCGGTCCATGATCCGGATTTAGACACAGATACTGATCCTGAACAGATCACAGGCTATACCGCGTGTGATGACAGGCAGGCGCTCGAAGATCTGCTATTCGCTTATTATCATGTCGGACGTATCAGAAATGAGACCAACCATGCAGCGGAGAATGTTGAGGAAGCAGACACGCTGTTTCCGGATGAAAAGGATGTAAGCACAAAGCTTATCCATATCCAGGAAAGCATAATTTATTTCATACAGGCTTACGATAAAGTAGCGGGGATTGTGAGCAGCAAGGACGTTTCAACAGTGCGCATAACTGTAAAAGATGTCAAGGCCGCGGCCCGCAGGATCGACAGGGAGCGCAGGGACAGCAAGAGGTAAAAGAAGGCGGGATATACTGCACACATGATATTGTAATATAATTAACAAAATTATACGTTATTGCGAGGTCTCCCGAATGGGAATGATAAGATTAAAAAACGTCTCTAAATATTATTACAGCAAGGGAATTATCGCCAGCGGCATATCCAGGATAAATCTGGATCTTGATGCGGGTGAATTTGTAGTGATCACCGGAGAATCCGGCAGCGGAAAATCGACTCTTCTTAATGTGATATCAGGACTTGATACCTATGAAGAAGGGGAGATGTATATTGAAGGACAGGAAACGAGCCATTACACAGCTTCGGATTTTGAAGAATACAGGCAAAAGTATATTTCCTGCATTTTCCAGAGCTTCAACCTGGTATCGAGCTATACTGTCTACCAGAATGTTGCTCTGGCGATGCAGATAGACGGATGCGAATCCGAAGAGATAAAACAAAAGGTGACCGAGATCATAAAAAAAGTGGGCCTGTATGAATACAGGAACCGCAAGGTCTCGAAGCTGTCCGGAGGCCAGAAGCAACGTGTGGCGATAGCACGCGCTCTGGCAAAGGACACAAAGATACTTGTCGCTGATGAGCCTACAGGCAATCTCGACAGCGTATCAGCAGAAGGCATAGTGGAACTTCTGACCGACATCTCCGCAGATAAGCTGGTCATAGTAGTCACTCACAACTATGATCAGTTCAAGGACCATGCCACCCGTGTCATAAAGATGCATGACGGTAAGATCGTTGAAGACACAGGGACAGCGCGCAATGAAAACGCAGCGGCTGATGTTCCCGGGCACAGAAGCTCGAGAGCCGGCCACGGCATAAAGAAAAAGAACATATCATACGGTACGCAGCTGAGACTGGGAGTCCGCAACACATTCAATCTCCCGGCTAAGTTTCTGCTGCTTCTTCTGGTGTTCCTTTTTGTTGTCAGTTCGGTCAGCGCTCAGTATGTTTCGGTCAAAAGACAGAAGGATACTGTTTCTGAAGAAGGATGGAACAACTACTTCAGCAATTACGATCCGAAGCGCATAGTCGTGGAGAAACAGGATCACAGCCCGTTCACCAAGGCAGATTTTGAAGCCCTCGAGAACGCCCCGCATGTTGAGAAGCTTATCCGTGAAGACATATTGTATGATACCTCGTTGTACATCGAAAATGACGAGTTCTCGTTTTACGGGTATGTATTGAGCATAGATAATCTCGATAAAGAGCCTGACCTCGGCAGGATGCCCGAAACAGATAATGAGGTTGTCCTTGAAGGCTATGATGACGGATGGACATTCGGAGAAAACCCTGAAAAACTCATCGGAAAGAAATACAATGTGGCAACTGACAGCGGGTTTGAGAAGGAGGTACAGGTCGCCGGCATAGTCTTCTCTGAATCGGGAGAAGACAGTAACGGCATGATGTTTACAGACAACAGCCGTATATATTTCGCTGATCCGCTTATGAACGAAGTCCGCAAAGGCCTTTACGCGACGAACAGCACCACCATGATGCGTATAAACGGCGTTGAAGAGACTGTGACTGTGGGCAGCGGAGGCCTGGTGACAAATGAAAAGGTGCCTGAAGGATACATACTCCTGCCTACAAGTTACGACCCTATGTTCAAGAAGGGATATGCTGCAGGCAATGAGATAGAACTGCGTGCAAAGGCACTGTATTATGACGAGCGTCTGAACCTTATGATCATGGGAACATACGGTGAGAAGACCTTTGAGAAGAAGACCGGCTACAAAAATCTTGCTGAGCACGATGGAGAGATATATATCAACCCGATGGATTTCAGAAGGCTCTATGAGAAGGGAAGCTTCCAGGCGTCTGTTTTCGTCGATGACACCAAAAACGCCGAAGGCATGAAGGACATGCTCGAAAGAGGAGGCTACCACGTTCTGGTCCTCAAGGATCATATAAACAATTTCATGAATGATGAGATCGTGAGTATAATACAGCTTCCGATCTCAATAGTGATATGCCTTGCAGTATTTTTCGTGGCATATTTCGTGATACGGCTCATCCTGAAATCCAGAGGAGTATATTTTGCAACTCTGAGGATGCTCGGAATGGGCAAAGAACCTGCCTGCCGCATAATGAGGGTGGAGCTTGTCCTTGTATGCCTCATCTCATATGCGGTGTTCCTGCTTTTCGTATACCTTAGCCATAAGGGAGTGATCAGTTCAGAAAAGGTCATGAACTATATCACATATCTGACCGCAAGAGACTTCATCATTCTTGCAGCCGTCCTGATACTTATGTCAGTGCTCATATCAGGCCGCTTTATGCGAACTATCTTCAGGAGCTCTGCTATGGGAACATACAGAGAGGAGGCGTAAAGAATGGTCACACTGCAGAATGTAGACAAATACTTTTACCGCAGAAAATCAAACCAGATCCACGTGATCAATAACACCTCCCTTGAGCTGGGAGATACCGGGCTGACCGCTCTTCTTGGGCCGTCAGGCTGCGGGAAGACGACACTGCTCAATGTCATAGGCGGTCTGGACAAGGCGGATAAAGGAAAGATCTTTATAAACGGACAGAGGATCACCGGAAGGACTGCGGGCGCGGTCGACAGGATCCGGAACCTCAACATAGGATACATCTTCCAGAACTACAATCTGATCAACACCATGACGGTATTCGACAATGTTGCCATGGTGCTGAAGATGGTAGGGATAAAGGATGAGAAAGAGATCAGGGAGAAGGTGGAGTACGCGCTCGAACTGGTCGGGATGTACCGCTACAGAAAGCGCTATGCAGATATGCTTTCCGGAGGAGAGCGTCAGCGTGTCGGCATAGCACGCGCCATAGTCAAGAATCCTGCCATCATCATTGCTGATGAGCCTACCGGGAACCTCGACAGCGCCAATACCCTAGAGGTAATGAATATCATAAAGTCCATATCGCGTGAGAAGCTGGTAATACTCGTTACACACGAGGAGAACCTGGCTGATTTTTACGCTGACCGGATCATAAGGCTTCGTGACGGACAGGTGGTATCGGATGAGATCAACAGGAATGCTGAGGGACTCGATTACAGGATCGAAAATCGTATATATCTTAAGGATATAAAAGATCAGCGGACTTTCGGCGATGAAGACCATAAGATCAGGGTCTTCAATGAAAGCGGCGGAAAGATGGATATAGACATTGTTATAAGCCGCGGCAATCTTTTCATACAGACGCGCGATGCCGGAAACCGCATGGAAATAGTAGATGAGAATTCCAGCATTGAGCTTGTTGACGACCACTACAGGGCTTTGACTGCGGAAGAGGCTGAAGCCTGCCGCTTCCATGCAGACAGATTCGTTTCATCAAAACCGCTCAGGCACTCGTCAATATTCAATTTATTCACCATGCTGTCAGCGGGATTCCGCACAGTAGGGAAATACAACATACTGAAAAAAGTGCTTCTCATCGGATTCTTTATATCCGCGATGTTCATAACCTATGCGGTCTCAAACATCGCCGGCATACTCAATATGCCTGATGAAAAGTTTATACAGGATAATATCGCTTATGTGGGGGTGGTCCAGAAGAAGATCCCTGTCAGCGATTATCTGATGATAGAGGAAGATCCGTCTGTCGAATATGCTTTGCCTGGAACCGGTAAGATAAACATGCAGATGAAGTACGATGAGTACTGGCAGACATCCTGGGGCGGCACTGTTTTCAGCGGGTCGCTCAGCGCGTCTGAAGATCTTACGGAAGAAGACATCAAATACGGAAGACTCCCTGAGAACAGGTATGAAGTTGCCATGGACGCTCTTCTGCTGACACGTGCCAAAGAAGATAATCCCGATATTATAAGCGCCGGATACAAGGACCCTCAGGAGCTTCTCGGGCGGCATCTGAAGCTTAAAGAGCTGCCTGAGTTTACCATAGTCGGCATCACTGACAAAACGAGCCCATGCATTTATGCTTCAAAGTCGATGTTCATCAATATGCTGGCCAATAACAATGAGAGCGACTATTATGAAGGAGAAATGGAAGGCGCCGGAGCCGGTTCGGAAATAGGAGTATACGATGAAGACGGAAATATAAGCGCGTCTGCACCGGAACCTGACAAACTTATCGATTACGGCCTCGTAAAGGATGACCTGAGACTTGCCGATGACAGCAGATGGCCTGAAAATGACTATGAGGTCATAGTGGACAAGGACTATCAGAAATCCATGAAACTCGGCAAAGAGATCAAAACAAAGGTCAACGGACACAAGCTGAAAGTAGTCGGGTATTATACAAGCGATGCTGTAAAAGGCAAATTCTATGTCAACAACAATACGATAAAATACAGGTTGATAAATCAGCTTAGTAATATGACGGTAAAAGCGGCCGGGGATAAACAGGAAACTATTGATGCTCTGAGCGCTTATGGCGTAAAAGCCAGAGATCTGTATAAATACCAGAGAAACAAATACAGAAAGAGCCAGCTTTCAATGGTGCGCTCATTCCTGCTTGTAGGGAGCATCATCATAATAATCTCTCTGATAGAGGTGTTCCTGATGATGAGAGCGTCATTCCTGTCACGCATCAAGGAGGTAGGCATACTGCGGGCGATCGGAGTCAAAAAGTCTGATATTTACAGGATGTTCACAGGAGAGATAATCGCAATAACTACTATAGCTTCACTGCCTGGCTGGCTGATGATGAACTACATCGTCAGTAAGCTTCAGAATATTACATATCTTTCGGATATGTTTATCTGCTCGCCGCAGACTGTGCTTGTCTCACTGGTATTGATCTTCGCCTTCAATCTGCTGTTTGGACTGCTTCCGGTGATCCATACTCTGGTGAAGCGCCCGGCTGTGATACTTGCACGTACAGATGTTAACTGATGGCTGAAAGGTTTGGAAATGATCGGAAATAACAATAAAAATTACAGGCGGATCGATGTTCGCTTAATAATATCATCTGTACTGCTGACCGCGATGCTTTTCTTTATGACTGCGGCAACAGGCTTTGCGTATGCAGCGATTGAAGAGACACAGGAAAAGCCTATACGTGAGGTGCATAATGTCGGAGTAGGCAACGGGGCATACTGCTATTTTGTGACGCATAACGTAGTGCTCACACCGGCACAGGTGGCTGAAATGACAGATGATGAGCTGACTGCATATATTCTGGGTAAAGCAGGGCTTTATTATAAAAAAGCCAACTGCAGAAGCCTTAAGAACGATAAGATGTTTACGGTAAAGGATTGGGAAAAGAAAAACGGAGCATTCTTTCTCAGCAAACCTGATCTCGAAGGCATCCGTGCAGCGGAGCCTGCAGACGGAGACCCTGTGAAATTCTACATGGATCTTTTAATATGTGAAGATGTGAGGGAGCATAAAGACGGGAAAAGCGAGGAGCCTGCTTCGGATGAGGAAGGCGATGAGAGCGGCGGCAGCGAAGAGAGCGCAGATGCTGAGGATACAGACGAGACTGAAGATCTGATACTCTATTCAACTTTTAAACGGAATGAGCCTAAGCTTATTTTTGCGGTAGTGGCTACAGAGAAAGATGCCGCTTTCGGTGAAGACATCTGCAAGGAAGACCAGCCGAAACAGAGCAGCCCGATCGTTTTGCCTCAGGTAAACGAAGCTCCCGCTGCAGAGGATGAAATGCTGCCGGAGTACAGGACTATAAACATGGTGGACAGATCAGGCAAACCTGTTGAGAGCACACTTAAAGACGGCGAGCCGGTAACACTGGAATGGAAAGAAC
>CADATR010000036.1 GCA_902790885.1 uncultured Eubacteriales bacterium | reverse complement strand
GGCTGAAAGCGTCGAAAACAGGATACATGAGATAGAAACGGAGCTGGCTGACATCCAGGATGAGATGTCGCTCCCTGAGAATGCCTCCGATCCGGCATGGATGCACGACAAGGCCTCAAAAATGGCCGAACTCGAGGAGGAGGTCACAAAACTCTATGACGAATGGATGGAGCTTCAGTAGATTTCTCTTTGTGAAAAAAATGTACAATTTTGTTAAAAATTCTACGCAAGTCGTTGAAATGGTAAACCAGCGTAGTCTATAATATTGATATATTCTATGGAATGACTATTCAGTATAAGGAGATAAAACTATGACTTTTGACAAAATACAGGCACTTATCGTAGAGCAGCTTGATGTGGATCCTTCGCAGGTAACAATGGATACAGACTTCATGAAGGATCTCGAGGCGGACTCACTCGATGCTGTTGAGATCATCCTCGGCGTAGAGGATGAGTATGGAATAGAGATACCTGATGATGTTGCTGAGAACTTCACAAAGGTCGGCGATATCGTCAAATACGTTGACGAAAATAAATAAAAACGAGGTGTGCCATGGGCAAGATGAAAGTTTCAAACGCGATCATCCGCCGGCTCCCTCGCTACAGAAGGTATCTCGGATATCTTCAGACAAAAGGCATCAAAAAGATATCCTCTAACGAGCTCAGTGAGATGATCGGATATACTGCTTCCCAGATCAGGCAGGATCTCAACACTTTCGGTGAGTTCGGTCAGCAGGGATATGGCTACGAGGTCGACAGGTTATATAAAGAGATCAACAGGATACTCGGACTGGACAGAGAATACAAGACGGTTGTCGTCGGAGTAGGTAATCTCGGACAGGCCATCACCAATTACACCTATTATTACAAGATCGGGTTCAACATCATCGGACTCTTCGACGCGAACCCGAGGATAGTCGGCAATGTCATCAACGACGTTGAGGTAATGGACAGCGCCGATCTTGAGGAGTACTGCAAGAGGGAAAAAATCGATATCGGCATTATTTGCGTAAACAGGGAAAACGCGCAGAAGGTGGCGGACTCGCTCGTTTCGGGAGGCGTAAAAGGCATCTGGAATTTCGCGCCTATCGATCTTGAGATACCTGAGGGCATCGCTCTCGAGTCGGTACATCTTTCGGACAGCCTTCACGCTCTTTCGTTCATGATCAAGAGAATGAATGAAAACAATGACTGATGTCTGAAAAAGATCAGTAAAAAAATCCCGTAGCTTTCGCTGCGGGATTTTGATCATTATTGATGACCGCTTATGCCTCTACAGGAGCTCCTACAGGGCAGTTAGCAGCGCAAGCTCCGCAATCGATGCAAGCGCTTTCGTCGATAACATAAGGTGTTCCCTCTGTGATTGCCTCTACAGGGCAGTTACCAGCGCAAACTCCGCAGCCGATGCAGTCGTCAGTGATCTTAAAAGCCATTTCTTTACCTCCTTGGTTATAACTATATCTACTACACGATGAGTATAACACCACGATTGAAGCTTGTAAATAACAAAAAAACAAAATAGTACAATCCTACCAAAGCGGTGGGAATTAAGGGATTCGGGCTTATGAGCTAAAGGCTTAAGACTTAGGAATTAAAGGTTTCAGATCTATGAAGGTAGTTTCATTTACAGGAAAAAGCGGAACGGGAAAGAGCTTCCAGGCAACTGCGCTGGCGCAGAGGCGGGGCTTCGATGCCATTATCGACGACGGCCTGCTGATCTATAAAGGTCAGATAGTTGCCGGAAGCTCGGCAAAAAAATGCGCTTCAAAGGCCGCCGCGATGAGGACGGCGCTCTTCAATTATGAAGATCACAGAGAAGCTGTGAAGGCTGCCATCGAAAGATGTGATCCGCAGGCGCTCATGATAATCGGAACATCGGACAGGATGACAGACCTGGTAGCTGAGCAACTTGGGCTGCCTCATCCGGAAGAACGAATATATATAGAAGATGTGACGACTGAAGAGGAGCGCAAGATTGCCGCGCATTACCGGATCGATGAAGGCGAGCATGTAATACCGGCGCCTTCCGGCCAGCTCAGACGTGACTTTGCGGGCTATTTCATGGATCCTATCAAGCAGTTCATACACAAGGCGCGGGGGAATGCCGTGCACGACGAGAAACAGGTGGATGACGGCCCTAATGACCGCACCGTGGTAAGGCCTACGTTCAGCTATTTCGGAAGCTTTACCATAAGCGAGCAGGTCATAAGGGATATCATCAAGATCGCAGCGGAGGCGTATGAATCGCACCTTGTCGTTGTGGACAGGATGAACAACGGAAAGCAGACCAACATGTCAGTCACCATAGATGTGATGGCCGTGCGCGATCCTGAGTCGATAGACAAGTGCCTTGATCTGCAGCAGGATGTCTACGGTGCGCTTTCCACCATGACGGCTTTTACCATAGACAGCGTAAATGTGAGGATAAGAGACATGGTCAGGGACAGGGAGGAGATGCTCTCCAGAAAGCTCCACTGACAAAAGAGGAAAAATGATTTTTGAAAATGTAAAGGATTTAGATCTCACGCATACTTTTGAGTGCGGACAGTGCTTCAGATGGGTGCCTGACGGTCCGGATGCGTACACCGGGGCCGCAGGCGCTTTTGCCGCCCGCGTGAGTCTCGCGGACGGCTGCCTTGATGTGGAAGCCACAGGCGGCGATGAACAATTCTGGAGACGCTACTTTGACCTGGATACAGATTACGGGGAGATCAAAAGAAAGCTGACGGAGTCCGAACCTCTCATAAAGCCCGCGGCTGAGTATGGCCGGGGCATAAGGATACTCAATCAGGATCCGTTTGAGACCATAATCTCATTCATAATATCCCAGAACAACAACATCCCGAGGATACGCAAAAACATCGAATCCCTATGCAGGGCGTACGGGGAGCCGATAGAAGGGAGCAGTCTCTTCTCATTTCCTTCGCCTGAAGCTCTGGCAGATGCCGATGTCGATGATCTGGCCGGACTCAGGCTGGGATACAGAAGCGGATACATCAAGGCAAGCGCGGAGAGGTATCTGCGAGAGGGATGTCCGGAATGCCGCGAAGAGCTGCTGGCGTTCCACGGCATCGGGCCTAAGGTGGCAAACTGCATAATGCTGTTCGGGCTCAGGGATACAGCGGCGTTCCCGATAGACACATGGGTGAAGCAGATCATGAACGACATGTACGGCTTCGACCTTAAGGATACGAAGGGCATGCAGGCGTTCGCGGCTGAAAAATACGGAGATCTGGCAGGGTACGCCCAGCAGTATCTTTTCTACTACTACAGAGACAGGAGCCGCAGCTGACAGCCCCGCGAATATGTCAAATTCTTCATATTCGGGTGTTGACAGTATTCTCCTCTGTGAGTACAATAGGTTTTGGAAATTGGCACTCATACATTCAGAGTGCTAACAAATATAACTGATTAGGAGGCATGAAATGAGCATCGGAATCAAACCGCTCGGAGCAAGAGTAGTTATAAAGAAAATGGAAGCCGAAGAGAAGACAGAAGCAGGTCTTCTGCTTTCCGGAAGCGCAAAGGAAAAGCCTCAGCAGGCTGAAGTCCTTGCTGTCGGCCCTGGCACAGAAGAAGAGCCTATGCAGCTCAAGGTTGGCGATATCGTCATTTTCAGCAGATATGGCGGAAACGAGCTTAAGTACAAGGGCGTTGAATATACTATCATCAATCAGAAGGACATCCTCGCTACTATAGAGTAACAGCAGCGGGTGAATATACAAGGAGGTATCACTAATGGCTAAAGAACTTTATTACGGCGAGGACTCAAGAAGAAGTCTTCTTGCCGGAGTAGACAAACTCGCAGATACAGTAAAGATCACACTCGGACCTAAGGGCAGAAACGTACTGATCGAAAGATCATACGGATCACCGCTGATCACAAATGACGGTGTTACTATCGCAAGAGAGATCGAGCTCGAGAATCAGGTAGAGAACATGGGCGCTCAGCTCGTTAAGGAAGTCGCTACAAAGACAAACGATGTAGCCGGTGACGGAACAACAACAGCCACACTCCTTACACAGAGCATCGTAAGAGAAGGATTCAAGAACGTAACAGCCGGAGCGAATCCGATGATCCTCAAGAAGGGTATCGCAGGCGCTGTAGAGGCTGCGGTAGACAACCTCAAGGCTGCCGCCAAGCCGGTAGACGATAAGGCCGCTATCGCGCAGGTAGCTTCCGTATCCGCCAATGACACTGAGATCGGCGAGCTCATCGCTGAGGCAATGGAAAAGGTCGGCAAGGACGGCGTTATCACGGTAGAAGAGTCCAAGACTCTCGGCACTTCGCTCGACGTCGTTGAGGGAATGCAGTTCGACAGAGGATATCTGTCACCTTACATGGCAAACAACGAGAAGATGGAAGCTGTCATGAACAAGCCTTTCATTCTTCTTACAGATAAGAAGCTCAGCAACATCCAGGACATCATCCCTCTGCTCGAGGGCATCATGAAGGCAGGCAGAAGTCTCCTCATCGTAGCTGAGGACGTAGACGGCGAAGCACTCGCTACACTCGTACTCAACAAGCTGAGAGGAACACTCGACGTAGTTGCTGTAAAGGCCCCTGGCTTCGGCGACAGACGTAAGGCAATGATGGAAGACATCGCTGTACTGACAGGCGGAGTCGTTATTTCCGAGGAGCTCGGATATGAGCTTAAGGAAGCGACGATCGACATGCTCGGTCAGGCAGAAACTGTCAAGGTCAACAAGGACAACACAGTTATCGTAGGCGGCGCAGGCAGCAAGGAAGAGCTCGCTGCAAGAGTTGCTCAGATCAAGGCATCGATCGAAGAGACAACATCCGACTTCGACAGAGAGAAGCTCCAGGAGAGACTTGCCAAGCTGAGCGGCGGTGTAGCCGTTATCAATGCCGGAGCAGCTTCCGAGACAGAGCTCAAGGAAAAGAAGCTCAGACTCGAGGACGCCCTCAATGCTACAAAGGCAGCTGTTGAAGAAGGAATCGTCGCAGGCGGCGGAGTTTCCCTCATCAGAGCCATCGCTGCAGTCAAGGCTTACGCTGATCAGCAGGAAGGCGATGTAAAGACAGGCGCCAAGATCGTTGAGAGAGCTCTCGAAGAGCCGGTAAGACAGATCGCCGAGAACGCCGGATTCGACGGAGCAGTCGTAGTTGCAGAAGTCAAGAAGGCAGAAGGCAATGTCGGATTCAACGCAGCAAACGAGACATATGAAGATATGATCGCTGCCGGAATCGTAGACCCTGTAAAGGTAACAAGATCGGCTCTGCAGAACGCAGCTTCAGTTGCAAGCATGCTGCTCACAACAGAAGCAGGCATCACACAGATCAAAGAACCGGAACCACCAATGCCACAGGGTGGTGCAGGCATGGGCATGATGTAAGGTTCTCTCCTGATCTCACGGCGTTGCCGTAAGGTCGAGAACCTTGATCTCCGGAGGCTGAGCTCCTCCGATAAAGCCTCTTGCTCGTAATATTCAAGAGCAAACAATGAAGCTCCGGATAAGTTTCAGAACTGATCCGGAGCTTTTTAGTTCAGTTTGCGGAGGCGGATGCGGAAGAGTATCTGGAGCAGTACGCCTTTGATAATGCTCGAGAGGGATATCGCCCACCACACTCCGTTGATGCCGAGCACAGGCATCAGAAGCCAGCACATCGGTATCCTCGCGACTGTCAGTACAAGGCCGGTGATAGACGGCAGCTTCGTCTGGCCGATGCCGTTGAACGCGCCGGTCGTTGCCATTTCGTAGCACATGAAGAGCTGTGACAGGCCTACTATTCTCAGGTAGTTCGCTCCGCCCGCTATCACATCGGGCTCGTGTATGAATATCCCGAACAGAGGGCCGGCTCCGAGTACCAGCATGAGGGTGACGAGCGCGCCGAAAACCGTCATAATGCCGGTGCCTGTATTGAAGCCTTTTTTGACTCTGTCAAAGTTTTCTGCTCCGTAGTTCTGGGCGGTGAATGAGTTCATGGCGTACGAGAAGCCCTCTGATGTCATCCATGTCACCGATTCTATCTGGCCGCCTATCCTCTGTACGGCAACCGCGGCGTCTCCGAAGGTTACGATGATCCTTGAGATCACGATAGAGATGACCGCGTAGACGATGTTGAATATGGCAGGAGGCGCGCCGAGCTTAATTATGCGTATGGCCTCCCTGTGCCCTGACATTGCGAAAAGCCGGAATCCCTTGAACAGATAGTCGTCCCTGCATATGAAGAGGGCAAACAGCAGGGCTGAAGCAGACTGTGAGATAACAGTCGCGGCCGCGGCTCCTATGACGCCGAGCTGAGGGAAGGGACCTGGCCCGAAGATGAGAACAGGATCGAGAACTATATTAAGGCCCGCTCCCGCGGCGTTATATTTGAAAGGAGTCCTGCTGTCGCCGGCTGCCGTAAGAAGGCCCTGCATCACATAGTTGAATCCCATTACGATGTTGCCGGCCGATACTATCGACAGATATGATACGGCAAAAGAGACGGTGCCGGGATCGTGAAGCCTGAAGTAGTGTATGAGCTGATTCCTGAACAATATGCATGCGAGGGCATAGGCCGACATTATGATGAACATGAGGCGGATGGCGGCTCCGGCATAGCGCCGTGCTTTTTCTATGCTTCCTTCACCTATGGACTGGCCTGTCATGATCTGTCCGCCGATCTGAGGTATCATGGCGACACCTGAACCGACCCACATGAAAGAACCCGCGACACCGACTGCTGTCACAGCCTGATTTCCAAGCTGTCCTACCCACATGGTGTCAAACAAGTTGTATGCCATTCCTATGAACTGCGTTCCCATTATGGGAAGCGAGAGGCTGAACAGCGCACCGGCAATGCTTCCGTTCAGCAGGTCTATTCTGTTTGATGCGTTTTCTTTTTCCATGATCACCCTATTTTTGCCAACGCTTATTTTACAACAGAGCAAAAGCGATAACAATCATCAGTGAGCTGGCAGGGGACAGTTTTGTATCTCGCCAATGCTAAAAAAGTTAGTAAATTCTAACTTACGAAAATCGCTTTAATAGTCGCTTATATCGTGATATTATGTGACAAATCGGCAGAAAAAGCAGATTTGTTAAAGATAACTAACTTTTATTCAAGTTAACAATTTGTATCAATACACAGAAAGAGGTGCGAAATGGCGACTGTCCTCAAGGAACCATCAAGAACTTTTAATGAATACCTGCTCATTCCGGGATATTCGGGAATGGACGCAAGACCGGAGAACGTATCGCTTAAGACTCCGGTAGTCAGATACAGGAAGGGCGAGGAGCCTGCTCTGACGATGAATATTCCGCTGACTTCAGCTGTCATGCAGGCCGTATCCGACAACAACATGGCTGTTGCTCTCGCGAAGGAAGGCGGTATTTCCTTCATCTTCGGATCCCAGTCCGTTGCAAGCCAGGCGGCCATGGTAAGAAAGGCCAAGAGCTACAAGGCCGGTTTTGTGCCAAGCGATTCCAACCTGAGACCTGATGCCACTCTTAAAGACGTGCTCGATCTCAAAGCCGCGAAGGGACACTCCACGATCGCGATCACTGAAGACGGAACGGCTGACGGCAAGCTTCTCGGTATCGTAACCAGCAAGGACTACAGGATCTCCCGCATGAGCCTTGATGAAAAGGTATCCGAGTTTATGACGCCTTTCGACAAGATGGTATACGGACGCGAGGGAATCACTCTTTCCGAGGCGAACGACCTCATCTGGGACAACAAGGTTAATCAGCTGCCTATAATCGATGATAATCAGAGGCTTACATCATTCGTTTTCCGCAAGGACTACGATTCCCACAAGGAGCATCCTCTTGAACTTCTTGACGCGGACAAGAGATACATCGTCGGAGCCGGCATCAATACCAGAGACTATAAGGAAAGAGTTCCGGCACTGCTCGATGCCGGAGTGGACATACTCACTATCGACTCCTCGGAGGGCTACTCCGAATGGCAGGCTGCCACTCTCAAGTGGATCAGAGACAACTACGGCGACAGCGTAAAGGTTGGAGCCGGAAACGTAGTGGACGCTGACGGATTCAACTTCCTAGCTGACTGCGGAGCTGATTTCGTAAAGGTAGGCATCGGCGGCGGATCAATCTGCATCACACGTGAGCAGAAGGGCATCGGACGCGGACAGGCCTCAGCTGTAATAGAAGTTGCCCAGGCAAGAGACGAGTACTTCAAAAAGACGGGCGTGTATGTGCCTATCTGCTCTGACGGCGGAATCGTTTATGACTACCACATGACGCTTGCACTCGCCATGGGAGCCGACTTCATAATGCTGGGCAGATACTTTGCAAGATTCGACGAGTCACCGTCAGCGAAGCTCATGCTCAACGGAACATACGTAAAGGAATACTGGGGCGAAGGCTCGGCAAGGGCCCGCAACTGGCAGAGATACGACCTCGGCGGCGACGCCGGCCTCAAGTTTGAAGAGGGCGTGGATTCATACGTGCCATACGCGGGATCGCTCCACGACAACGTTCAGATGTCGCTCGGAAAGGTAAAATCCACGATGTGCAACTGCGGATCCCTTACGATCCCTGATTTCCATAAAAACGCCAAGCTGACTCTCGTATCGGCAGTCAGCATCGTTGAAGGCGGAGCGCACGATGTCATCCTGAAGGAGGTATCAGGGCGCAGCACAGGCGGCGGCCACTGATCTTACGACTGATCAAGCTAATTTCACTCACCTGAGTTTTACGGAGGTATATAAAATGGGTAATGTCAGACCGGAAACAATGGAACGTATCACAACACGTGCACTCGCTGACAAGTTCATCGAGGAGCAGCTCGCTGAGATCAAGGCGCAGGTGGGAGACAAGAAGGTGCTTCTTGCTCTCTCGGGCGGCGTTGACTCGAGCGTAGTGGCTGCACTGCTTATAAAGGCAATAGGAGACAATCTGGTCTGCGTTCATGTAAACCACGGACTCCTTCGCAAGGGCGAGCCTGAGATGGTCATCAAGGTGTTCAGGGAAGAGCTCGGCGCCAATCTTATCTACGTAGACGCTGTCGACAGATTCCTCGATAAGCTTGCGGGAGTGGATGATCCTGAGACCAAGCGCAAGATCATCGGCAAGGAATTTATCGACGTGTTCGCTGAAGAGGCTGCTAAGCTCGACGGCATCGCCTTCCTCGGACAGGGAACCATCTATCCTGACATCCTCGAGTCTGACGGCGTAAAGGCTCATCACAACGTAGGCGGCCTTCCTGAAGACCTTCAGTTTGAGCTTGTTGAGCCTGTGAAGCTGCTCTACAAGGACGAGGTAAGAGTTGTGGGATCAGCGCTCGGACTTCCTGACAGCATGGTATACAGACAGCCGTTCCCAGGCCCTGGACTCGGCGTAAGATGCACCGGAGCTATCACAAGAGACAGGCTCGAGGCGCTCAGAGAGGCTGATGCGATCGTAAGAGAGGAGATCGGCAAGATGGAGAACGTTCCTTGGCAGTACTTCGCTGTTATCCCTGATCTTCAGTCGACAGGCATCAAGGACGGCAGGCGCTACATGGGCTGGCCTGTTATCATCAGAGCCATCAACACGGTAGATGCCGTAACGGCGGAATCAGTGGAGATCCCTTGGGATATGCTTAAGACCATGAGAGACCGCATTATCGCGACAGTTCCGGGCGTCAACAGAGTAATGTGGGATATCTCGGACAAGCCGGTCAGCACGATAGAGTGGGAATAAGGTCCGCTACCCAATATGCGGCTCTGTCGTTCTGACGTGACAGAAGAACTCATTCATAAATCAGCTCCTGTTAGGTTGATCTAACAGGAGCTGACCTTTTTGTTGACAAAAACCAAGCGTTTTAAAGATTTTCAGCTATTATTGCCTGCCAGAAGGCCTGATCTAAAAACAAAAGGATCTTTGATAAATAAAATGTAAAGGAATAGAATAAGTCCCGGAGGAGCATTTTATGCGAAAAGAAAAAAACATCACTGATTTCACAACCGGAAACGTACCGCGGCAGCTGGTGATATTCGCCACTCCGCTGTTTCTGTCGAGCCTTCTGCAGCTTGTATACAACATGGTCGACATGATTATCGTAGGGCAGAAGCTGGGCAAGGTCGGTCTTAGTGCGGTCTCGGTAGGTGGTGATGTTACAGGCTTCCTGACATTTGTCGCAATGGGATTCGGCAACGCCGGACAGATCATCATCTCACAGTACATCGGATCAGGGCAGAAGGATAAAATCAGCAGATTCATCGGAACTATGATGTGGTCTCTGATGGGATGCGGTGTTGTGATAAGTGTTGGCTGTCTGGCCATGAAGACACAGATTCTGAGCCTGATGAATACTCCTCAGGAGGCTTTCTCAGAAGCAGTCAGCTATGCTACTGTAACAATGGCGGGACTTATATTCATATATGGCTACAATGTGATGAGTGCCGTGCTGAGAGGAATGGGAGATTCAGTCCGCCCTTTCATATTTATAGCTATTGCTGCTGTTGGCAACATTATTCTGGATATTGTATTCGTAATTGTGATGAATATGGGCAGCGGAGGTGCAGCGCTTGCTACAGTAGCCAGCCAGGCATTCTCATTTGCAGGCTGCAGCATATATATCTATAGGAATAAACAGAAATACGAACTGACTCTGGCCAGAGATGAACTGCTGGGAATTGACAGCGGGATGCTTCTCAGCCTTTTAAAACTTGGTGTGCCGATGGCTATCAAATCAGCCTCAATTCATCTGTCCAAGTTGTTCGTAAACGCATACGTTAACTCATACGGAGTCGCGGTGTCAGCATTTGCCGGAATTGCGAATAAGATGTCAAGCGTGGTGAATACCCTTTCGAACTCATTCAATACCGCAGGAGCATCGATGGTCGGACAGAATATCGGCGCAGGAAACTATGACAGAGTCGGCAGGATAATGAAAGCTGATTATTCCATTACAGTTACACTTGCAGCTGTGTTTTCTGTTCTCATATTCATGTTCCCGGAACAGATATACGGACTTTTCACAAAAGAACCTGATGTAATTGCGATCGGGATAAAGTTTGTTCCGATCGCGATAGTCCTTTTCTTCGGAAGTGCATCCAGATCGGGTATGAATGCCCTTATCAATGGAAGCGGCAACTATAAGGTAAATTTTGCAACGGCCATTCTTGACGGGATCGTAATGAGAATAGGACTGGCGCTGATTTTCGGGCTTGTGCTGGGAATGAAGCACTACGGGTTCTGGTTTGGCGATGCTCTTGCGGGATTCACACCGCTCTGGATAGGACTCATATTTTACTTCTCAGGTAAGTGGAAAAAGAGAAGCATTTAATAAAAAATTACGCCAGAGCGCAGCAATTCATTATGTACTGCTCTGGCGCTTTTAATTTGTAATGATACAGGCTATTCAAGCGTGTTCTTTATGAGGTAGCTGTCTTCTTCGATCGGTCTCAGCTCACTGAGGTCGTATGGTGTGTCCTGGTACACAAGATTCAGCCAGTTTGTATAGGTGCAGTTGGAGCTTGAACGCCAGGAGAGTATCGGTTCCCTGGACGGATCATCGCCCGGATAGTAGTTGACCGGGATGGCCGGGTCCAGACCCTTTGCGAGATCCCGCTTGTACTCTTTATCAAGGTCATATCTGTCATATTCCGAGTGCCCTGTAACAAACACCTGCCTGGATGAGTAAGCAAGGATCAGATAGCTACCGGCCTCAGGACTGTCAGCAACAACATAGAGCTCAGGATTGCTTCTGACTTTTTCTTCATCGAGACCTGTATATCTCGACTGGGGAACAAAGAATATATCATCCATTCCTCTCATCAGGATCTTCTTCCTGTGAATGACGCGGTGAAGATACACACCGCTCAGCTTTTCAGGCAGCATCCGCTTCTGTATCCCATGGTGGTAGTAAAGACCTGCCTGTGCTCCCCAGCATATGTGGAATGTGGAGTAGACATGTGTCTTCGACCATTCAAATATCTGACAAAGCTCGTCCCAGTAGTTGACTTCTTCGAATTCCAGCTGCTCCACCGGGGCGCCTGTGATGATCAGCCCGTCAAAACGTTTGTACCTGACGTCTTTGAATGTCTGATAGAATTTGTTGAGATGGGATCTGTCCACGTGAGTGCCGCGGTGAGTTGCTGTAGTAAGGAATGTGATCTCCAGCTGAATAGGAAAATTCGAAAGGACTCTGAGTATGTCAAGCTCGGTATCTTCCTTCAGCGGCATGAGATTGAGAATGGCGATCTCAAGTGGCCTTATATCCTGAGAGACCGCCCGGCTCTCATCCATTACGAATATGTTTTCATCCTCCAGTATCTTTTTGACCGGAAGATCGTTCTGTATCTTGATCGGCATTGATTGACTTCTCCTGTCCCGGATCTGCCTCGCTCCTTGTCTCGCTTCTCCGGTCCATAAACGTTGTCACCTTCCCCTTCCTGATAATCACAACCATCTGCCGGCCGCACTTCGGACAGATCACCCTTGTGCAGCAATCTCCCTTGGTTTCCTGAAGGAATGAGCCACAATAGCAGCAGCTGGCAATGTAGCCCATTCTGGATTCCGTCTCCCTCATAATAAGATCTTCCCTCCGATTTACGATCCAAAACCAACGTTACTTCCAGAAAGAAGAAAGGGAAAGAACTCCCTCCTGAATTCTTCCGCACCGGCTTTTCCGACGTGCTGCCAAACACCACACAATGCGGAACGGCAGATATGGTCATCGGCTTACCTTAAAGCCTTGATCACATCGACAGCTACACCCTGGATCTCGCATTCCGAAACGATCAGGTCCTTCATGCTCTTATTCTCCGGATGCAGCCGAATGCAATGGTTCTCTGGATCCCGATAAAACCGCTTCAGCGTGTTCTCATTATCGACAAGAGCAACAACGATATCCCCATCTTCGGCATCCTTTGTCTGCCGGATCAGGACGAGATCCCCGTCACTGATACCGGCATCGATCAT
>CADATR010000035.1 GCA_902790885.1 uncultured Eubacteriales bacterium | reverse complement strand
CCGAACTTCACCGTCATCTGCGCGATGGCCACCTGCGGGATCTTCCCCAGCGTGCCCTTCCATCCGGCATGCACCAGCCCGGCAGCTTTACGTACCGGATCGATTATGTAGACCGGCGGGCAATCGCCTCCGAATGCCGTCAGGAGCGCCCCCGGTATGTCAGTGACTATGCCGTCGACATACTGCCTGTGCATGGCAAAGCTTCCGACCGTAGCAACACCGAGATCCTCCTCACATGTGGCAACATGCACGTAATTCGTATGCTTCTGGTCTGTGACCAGCTCCATGCTGAGTGACGATCCCAGCTGACGCGCCAGTATATCCCTGTTTGCCCTGCAGACCGGCGAAGCCTCCTCGACAGTCTCGGTCTTCATCACAGCCAGCCGCAGACCTTTTTCGCCCGTTCCGCTCGCCTCATCATAGTTTTTATATCTTGTCGTGTACAGATTAGGCACGCCCAGCCTGTCAAGCATGTCAAATGACAGGTACGATATGCCGTCACTGTGCTGATTGAATATCCTGTTTTCGTCCGAGAACCTTATCTTCATATTCTTCTCTACCAGCTTTTCCGCCGTCCTTCCGCTCCCGAATCATTTGCCCTGCGCCTGTCCCGCAGCGTCAACTATGCGGACTGCCTCGGCCGCGATCTCGCGGAGCCTCTCCCTGTCGTCTGCCAGATAAAGATATCCCAGCAGTGCCTCGAAGCCTGTCGCTATCTTGTATTCACGCGGGTCGGCATTCTGCGGTCTCGACATGGAGCGGTGATTCCGCGCCTGCTTATATATCCTCTCCTCTTCATCGGTAAGGAAACCTTCAGCGATCATCGCTTTTGCAGCCTTTGCCTGCCCCGAGGCTGATACATATCTCACAGCAGTGTGATGCGCCCTTCCGACATCGCCCGGCTTCTCCGTCACTATCTTCTCGCGAACGATTACTTCAAAGACAGCGTCCCCGAGGTACGCGAGAGTAGTTGTATTCATTTTTCTGATCTCGTCTTTTGTCATCGTCTGCTCCCGCCGATAATAATTATCCCCGTCTCCTAAATGGCTACAGGGATGTTGCGGATCTGCTCTCCGTGCTGATAGTTCTCAACTGTTATATCGTCTGTTGTGAAATCGTAGAAATTTTTGATGTCAGGATTCAGCGTCACCTTCGGCGCCGGATACTGCGGCCTCGTGATGAGCTCCTTTATCAGCGGAACATGCCTGTCGTAGATGTGAGCATCTGAAATGACATGCACCAGCTCGCCCGCCTTGAGATCAGACACCTGAGCCATCATCATCAGGAGCATAGCGTACTGCACCACGTTCCAGTTGTTGGCGGCGAGCACGTCCTGCGACCTCTGATTCAGTATGCCGTTGAGCGTGTCGCCCTTAACATTGAATGTCATCGAATATGCGCACGGCTCAAGCCTCATCTCGGACAGATCCTCAAAATTGTAAAGGTTGGTCATGATGCGCCTGCTGTACCTGTCATTCTTAAGGCACCACAGCACGTTGTCGACCTGGTCCATCTCGCCCTGCTTGAATTTATACTTCTTCGCCATCTGGTAGCCGTAGGCCTTGCCGATCGTTCCGTTCTCATCAGCCCACTCGTCCCATACATGCGACTTGAGATCAGCCAGCCTGTTGGACTTCTTCTGCCATATCCACAGCATCTCATCCGTCGCCAGCTTTATCGCAGTCGGGCGCAGCGTCAGCGCAGGAAACTCCTCCGAAAGATCGTAGCGGTTTACCACGCCAAAATTCTTTATAGTGTGCGCAGGAGTACCATCCTCCCAGCGCGGACGCACAGGCATGCCTTCCGTACTGAAACCATGGTCAAGGATATCCTGACACATATTTACAAATAGCTTATCTGCTTTACTCATTGTTTTAGTTTCTGATCACCTGTACACCCTGCGGCGTATCCTTGAGCGTGATGCCCATGGCAGCCAGCTGATCCCTTATCTCGTCAGCGCGCGCCCAGTTCTTCTCCTTGCGGGCTGCCTGTCTCTCGTCGATCAGCGCCTGGATGTCGTCTCCGATGCCTTCCTCTTCATCCTCGCCGCCGAAGAGTCCGAGCACGTCCGTCAGCTCTTTTACCCTGCGAAGAGCCTCCTCAGCGAAGGACTTCGATGCTCCGTCCTTTACATCGAGGTTGATCTCCGAAACGAGCTCGAAGATAGCAGCAATGCCGTCAGCTGTGTTGAGGTCGTCGTCCATTACCTCGATGAACTTCTCTCTGTGCTTGTCGAGCGACGCGATCTTCGCGGCCTCATCTGCCATCGCCTCGTCGCTTCCGTTCGACTTGAGGAACTCAAGTGTCTCGATGGCTGTAGCGATCCTCTCATATCCCTGCTTCGACTGCTCCATGAGAGTGTCGGAGAAGTTGATAGGGCTTCTGTAGTGTCCGCTCAGCAGGAAGAATCTAATGACGTCTCCGCTGTAATTCTTGCGGATATCTCTTACGGTGAAGAAGTTGTTGAGAGATTTCGACATCTTCTTGCCGTCTACATTTATGTATCCGTTGTGCATCCAGTAGTGCGCGAAAGGAACTCCGTTGTGCGCCTCGGACTGAGCGATCTCATTCTCGTGATGCGGGAATGTGAGGTCCTGTCCGCCGCCGTGGATGTCGATCGTTTCGCCGAGATGCTTCTTTGCCATTGTGGAGCACTCGATGTGCCATCCCGGTCTTCCCATTCCCCAAGGCGATTCCCACGCGATCTCGGATTCCTCCTTGCGGGCCTTCCAGAGCGCGAAGTCGAGCGGGTCTTTCTTTACCTCGCCGATTGCGATGCGGGCTCCGCTCTCGAGGTCGTCGATGTTCTGACCGGAAAGCTTTCCGTACTCAGGGAACTTGCGGGTCGAATAATAAACGTCGCCGTCAGCCTCGTAGGCGTATCCCTTGTCGATGAGATCCTGCACGAAAGCGATGATCTCAGGGATATGCTCCGATACCTTAGGATGCACGTCTGCCTTGAGAACATTAAGAGCCTCAGCGTCGTTGAAGTACTCCTTTATGTACTTCTCGGAAACTTCAGGAGCAGTGATGCCCTCTTCCTTGGCCCTGTTGATGATCTTGTCGTCCACGTCGGTAAAGTTCTGAACGAACTTCACATCATATCCTCTGAACTTAAAGTACCTTCTCAGAGTATCGAATACGACGAACGGACGCGCGTTTCCTATATGGAAATAGTTATATACCGTAGGGCCGCAGACATACATCTTTACCTTGCCCGGCTCGATAGGTACGAATTCTTCCTTCCTGTTTGTAAGCGTGTTATATACCTGCATTTCTCCTCCTTTTCAGCAGACGCAGCCTCCTCAATGCTGCAGTCCGCTCATATCCTAAACTCCGAGTATCGCGCCTATGCATCCCATGATGATCAGCACAAAGAACGGACTCTTTTTATACTTTGCTATCATTATTACTGTTGCAACCAATATGATAACAGAAATCATGTCGACTGGCGAGACTGAAATGGCGTCAAACAGGCCGTTTCCGGCGCCTGCGCCAAGCTTTTCGAGGAGCCCGGTCCCGAGCCTGCCCTCGCCCGCCAGAGAAGGCTTCACGAGAGTCGCTGCCGCTGCCGCTATGAGTCCCATAGTAGCCGGTCTTATGCCCGCCAGCGCCCCGTTTACCACCTTGCTGTCCCTGAATTTCTGTATTGTGCGGCATACCAGGCTGACTATTATGAATGCCGGCAGTATGACTCCGAAAGTAGCTGCCAGAGAACCGCCTATGCCCGCCGCCTCGTATCCAACATAGGTCGCCGTATTGACCGCGAGCGGCCCCGGCGTTATCTGCGAGATCGCCACTATATTCGCGAAGGTCTCCTGGCTCATGTCCAGGAAAGGCTGTATGCTGTCGTAGATGAGCCTTACGATGGCAAGTCCTCCGCCGAATCCGAGAAGGCCTACCTTGAAGAAGCTGATGAAGAGCTGCCAGAATATCATTCGGACTCACCTCCTTCATCTTTGCCTCCCGCCGCTGCGTCACCGGCCTTGCCCGCTCCGGCTGAAGCGACCTCAGCAGCCGCCCTTTTACTCCCGGCGAAAGTGACTGTAATGCCCAGTACGGCGAACAGCAATATGACATATGCCGTGTTCACCCTGAGCACTGCTATCAGTACGAACGCCGCAGCAGCCGCAAGCAGCGCCCACTTATTCTTAATGGCCGCCGGCATGAGCTGTATAAGAGCTACGACTACCATTCCGAGGGCAGCAGCTCTGAGTCCTGCCATTGCTCCCATTGCAATGCTGTTGTCTCCGAGCGATCTGATGAATCTGGCGATTATGAGGATCATCACGAAAGACGGGATCGTGACGCCAAACGTCGACACGACCGAGCCGATCAGCCCCTTCTTTTTGTAACCTACATAAGTCGCCATGTTGATGGCCACCACTCCCGGCAGGCTCTGACACACCGCGACTATATCAACAAATTCTTCCTTCGTGAACCACTTCTTTTCATTGATAAGCGTGTTCTGCAGAAGCGGAAGCATGGCAATGCCGCCGCCTATAGTGAAGGCGCCGAGTTTGAAAAATACAACAAAAAGCTCAATCAATACATTCATAACTTAGTAATTATATCAGAGTAGCAAACGCCAGTTGAACCATATGCATAAAACTTTTTTGAAGAATTATAAATCCTCATCATAATGGATTTTTATTCGTCAAAATCCATGTGCAGAGTCTTGCAGAAAAGGAGTTTTCTGAAAATGTCTACATGAAGGTTCGTTTTCCGGCTTTTCATGTAGAAAAAAACAGCTGACACGTTCTCTCAATGACGGAAAAAGTGTAAAAGCTCCTCGGATTCACTTCAAAAGCAGCGATTTGGCCATTCCAGCACTCATTCTCCCTATTGTTTTGGCTGTGTATATCGATGTATATTCCCGAACCGGCTTATTTTTCTACATGAGATGCCCCTTTTGTGCATTTCATGTAGAAGTTTTTAAAAAACTCCTTTTTAGCGGATCGCATGACGGTATCGGTCCGGGTCGTCTCCATCAGCGCGGCTCAATATGGCCGGAATATGCGAACCACTACAAAGGGCACCTCAATGGTGCCCTGTACTAAACATCGCATTATTAGGCTGCATCTCATACAACGTATGCGCCCGGCGATCCGAATAAGCTCAATGATCAGTGAGCGTTCAGTGTCTCTTCTGAAAGTCTCGAGAAGAAGCATCTTCCGTCGCCCTCGAGATCAACAAGAGCCTTTGCCTTTGCGATCGCTTCGTCGATAGTCATGATCTCATGAGCGTCCTCGCGGCGGAGCTTGTACTCTACCTTGCCCTCTGCGGCGAACTTGCCGACAGTGATCCTGATAGGGATTCCGATGAGGTCTGCGTCGTTGAACTTGACTCCCGGTCTCTCGTCGCGGTCGTCTACCATTACTTCAACTCCGAGGTCCTCGAGTCTCTTCTCGATGTCGTATGCCACCTGCATCTGAGTCTCATCGTGCGACTTGACGACTGTTACGATGACGTGATAAGGAGCGACCGACAGCGGCCATATGATTCCCTTCTCATCATGATGCTGCTCTACAACAGCCTGCATGGTTCTTGTGATGCCGATTCCGTAGCAGCCCATCCAGTACGGATGATCTACGCCGTTCTCGTCCTTGAATGTTGCGTTCATGCTCTCCGAGTACTTGAGACCGAGCTTGAAAATCTGGCCTACCTCGATACCGCGTCTGAACTTGACCGGCTTTCCGCAGTGCGGGCAGCGGTCGCCTTCCTGGAGCTCCTTGATATCCGTAACGATATCTCCTGTGTAGTCTCTGCCGTAGCATACGCCTACCAGGTGGTGGTCTTCTTCGTTAGCGCCGGCGCACATGTTTACTGTGCCTACGAGCTCGGAGTCAACGACTACGATGCAGTTCTTGAGTCCCATAGGACCTGTGAATCCGGCAACGGAACCTGTGATAGGGCCTGTTACATCCTCATCAGCGAACTCGATGTAGTGCTCAGGAACGTTGAGAACATTGACCAGCTTTGTCATGTTGAGCTGTCTGTCGCCCCTGACGAATGCTACTACGTTGTCCTTTGGCTGAAGGTCTGTGTCATATGTGGTGAACATGAGAGCCTTGATGGACTTCTCAACAGGCAGCTTCAGGAAGTTGCAAACGTCTTCGATCGTCTTTGTTCCAGGTGTGAACACCTTCTCGACCGGCTGCATCTCTTCCTTTACCGGCTCATCATCCATGCACTCTGCTCTTTCGACTGTAGCAGCCATTCCGCAGTTGTCGCAGTAGAGGATGTCGGACTCGCCCCAGTCGGAGAGAGCCGAGAACTCGTGGGACTTGCTTCCGCCGATAGGGCCGTTGTCAGCCTCTACGATCCTGTAGTCAAGATCCATACGTGTGAAGACCTTCTCGTATGCGTGATACTGTCTCATGTAAGCAGTGTGCAGATCTTCTTCTGTAGCGTCGAATGTATAGGCATCCTTCATGATGAACTCTCTTGTTCTGAGGAGGCCGTATCTCGGACGCGACTCGTCTCTGTACTTGAACTGGATATGATAGAGCGAGAAAGGAAGCTCTTTGTATGACGACCACTCCTTGCGGACGAAGTCTGTGAACATCTCCTCGCAAGTCGGGTTCAGAATGAAGTCGTTTCCGTTGCGGTCCTGAATCCTCCACAGTTCAGGGCCGTATGCGTACCATCTGCCTGTCTCCTTCCAGAGCTCGGCAGGGTTTACGTGAGGCATGTATATCTCCTGGCAGTCAACATAGTCCATCTCTTCGCGGACGATCTGCTCTACCTTTCTTACGGTTCTCCAGCCCAGCTTCGGGAACATGTAGATTCCAGCGGACTCCTGCTTTATCATGTTAGCTCTAACGAGCAGCTTATGGCTCTCAAGCACAGCATCGGATGGTGCTTCTCTGAGTGTCTTAAGATGGTTCTTGGATAATCTCATTGTTTAAAAACTCCCTTCTATTGCGGCAGTGGCCATGGCTGCCATGCCTTCTCCCCTGCCGGTAAACCCGAGTCCCTCTTCAGTAGTCGCCTTCACATTCACGGCCGACGCTGAGATCCCGAGCGTATTCGCTATATTTTGTTTCATCTGTTCCATATAAGGCGCCAGCTTTGGTACCTGAGCGATGATCGCGACATCTACATTCACGATCCTTACGTTGCCCAGCATGCCTTTGACTTCAGCCAGAAGCTTCATTGAATCCGCGCCCTTGTATTTTTCGTCGGTATCAGGGAAATGTCTTCCTATATCTCCCAGTCCCGCTGCCCCGAGCAGCGCGTCCATCAGCGCGTGTATCGCTACATCCGCGTCCGAATGACCGTCCAGCCCGAGATTGCTGGGGATCGGGGTCCCGCAGAGTATTAGTGGTCTCCCCGGGACAAGTCTGTGTACATCATAACCGATACCTGTTCTGACAGACATGTGAATATCCTCTCTGGTTGTTATCTTATAATTGTAGGAAGCTCCCTCGACCAGCGCCACGCTGATGCCTGCGTATTCCGCTACCATGGCGTCATCGGTGGCTGTATAGCCGTCGCGCACAGCCTGCTCATGAGCCTTCAGTATGTCAGAAAGCCTGAAAGTCTGAGGTGTCTGTGTTCTGTAGATGAGCTCTCTTCTGACAACGTTAGTGTTCATTATAGGATATGTTATTGATTCTTTCAATGCCAATCCGGTGATATATTCCGGTTTTTCGCAGTTGATCATGCGTATCGAATCACTCGAAGGCAGAGCTGTGCAAACAGCCCTGCAGTATTTCATGCTCTCTATATTGCGTTTTATTATCTCTTCGCTTACGCCCGGCCTTGCTGCGTCATGTATGAGAACTATCGCGTCGTCCTCGTTTATGCCCGCAGAGCGCGCGTCGCGTGAGGCAGCCCGTATGCCCTCCCTTACGGAGTCTTCTCTCGTATCTCCGCCGCGCACTATTGCTATGCAGCCCGGCGCCCTGCCGGTAAGCCTTTCGCATTCCGCCGTGATCTCCTCGTATGTTTCATCAAGCGATCCGTCCTGAGGCGAAACGACATAGACCTTGTCGATATATTCAAGCGAAGTAAAAGCTTTTATTGCTGTCCCAAGTACCGTAGAGCCGCCATAAGGAAACAGCTGCTTAGGCACATCCATCCCCATTCGCGTGCCCTGACCTGCTGCGACTATGACAGCGCATATCCAGTCAGAAATGTTTTTTACCATGATCTCCCTTACAATAAATCAAAATAAACGGCCGATACCTTCATAAGCTTCCGGCTATATACTGGTTTCGACCATCTCGTCTGCTTCTTCCATTGTGTAGCCTCCGGAGTAGATGAGCTCGCTCTCAAGTATCTGCTTTGCTGTACTGAGGAGCTTCTTCTCTCCGGTCGAAAGGGGCTTGAGTCTGTCCGTCCTTACGAGGTTCCTGACGACCGCCGCCACTTCGAGGATGTCTCCGGTCTGCATTCTTTCGGTGTTTTCGCGGTAACGTTTGTTCCAGTTGGGGTTCATAGGTTCGGTGTCCCCTTTGAGCACCGTTATGACCTCCCCTATCCGAACAGGGTCGATCACCCGCCTTACTCCGAGCCTTTCTGTATTGTCTACCGGAACGGATGCTTCCATCCGGCAATAAGGAAGCGACACATTATAATAAGTCCGCATCTCGCCGAGAAAATCCTTTTCGACTATCTCGGTTATGATGCCGGCGCCATACATCGGATAAACAATATGATCGCCAATTTTGAACACAGACGCTTTCCTCCTTATATGACAGTATTATAGCTTCTTTTGTATCAAAAAGCAAACAAAAAATAAATAAGTAATATTACCACCATCATTATTAATTGTCAACTATAATGAAATTAAAAAAAAACAATACAGGCAAAAACCGCCCGCAAAAGCAAGCCTGTGTGACCATACAGTATACCAGGACGGATGCCCTGCCGGTCGCAGCCGGGATGCTTTTATGAAGCGCCATGCGTACCAATTCAGGTGATTTATGTGTTATAATGACTATGTATATGATTTGTGAAAAAACGGAGGATTTCCGATGAAAAAAATACTGATAGTAGATGATGAAGAAGGCATCCGCGAGGTCATAAGAGAGTACGCGGAATTCAGCGGTTACGAGGCTGAGGAAGCCACCGACGGAATGAGCGCCATAGGCATGGTGAAGCTGAACGACTACGATCTTATCATCATGGATATCATGATGCCTAAGCTCGACGGTTTCAGCGCTGTAAAAGAGATACAGAAGATCAAGAACATCCCTGTGATCATGCTGTCGGCCAGAGGCGAAGAGTACGACAAGCTCTTCGGCTTTGAGCTCGGTATCGATGACTATGTCGTAAAGCCGTTCAGCCCTAAGGAGCTCATGGCGAGAGTCAACGCGGTGCTCAACCGCAGGGATGCTTCCGACAGGAACCTCTCCTCGATACAGAAGTTTGAGGGACTCGAGATCAACATAGCCGCACGCACCATCAGCGTTGACGGCAAGCGCGTAGAGCTCACGCCAAAGGAATACGACCTGCTGTTCTACATGATACAGCACAAGAACATCGCCCTCTCGAGAGAAAAACTCCTCGAGGATATCTGGGGCTATGATTTCTTCGGCGATGACAGAACGATAGATACACACGTAAAGAATCTGCGCAACTGTCTGGGTCCTTACAGAAAATTCATCGTGACGCTCAGAGGCGTCGGATACAAGTTCGAATACGAAGAGCAATAAACGAAAAACGGCACCAGGATGGCTGACCATACCGGCAAGCGCAGCCCGCAGCGCGACAGAAAGAGAATAGACACCAGCAGCATAAAGACGACGACTCTCATGTCGTTCGTCATTTTTGCGCTCTTTCTTGTAATGGTGCTGTGGTTCCTGTCAAACTTCTTCCTCAACAGCTTTTACGAGCGCGCCAGAACTCAGGAGGTAATACGCGCGGCCGAGACCCTCGAGACGCAGTACAGGCAGAACAGCTTTACCTTCAACTCCCTGGCGGCACAGACCGCCGGCACGAACGGCATCTACATAAGGCTCGATACCGGCGAGGAGAGCATGATCTTTGACGGCACAAACGAGGTCAGCGGCGGCGAGGTGTTTGAAACAGATGTGGCACGTATAAAGGAGATGCTGGCTGCCTCCCCTTCCGGAAGCGTGAGCGAGGCAAGGTGCGAGGCGTCGGGCATGGGCTCGAGGCTCGTGTACGCCTCGTATCTGAACGCAAAAGGAACAGAAAACATTCTATGCATCATCGCGCCTCTTTATCCTGACCGCGTCACCATTCGCATACTCCGCGACATGCTCATATATGTCTCTTTCATAGTGCTCATCGTTTCGTTGCTGCTGGCGTTTGCCCTTTCGATACGGCTCACGGCCCCTATCGAAAAGCTCACGCGCTCGGCAACAGAGCTTTCAAAAGGCAATCACGACGTGTACTTCGACGGAGCGGGCTTTACAGAGACCAAGGAGCTCGCGCGGGCGCTCAACAAGGCCTCGTACGAGATGGAAAGGACCGACTTCTACCAGCGCGAGATAATCGCCAACGTTTCGCACGATCTCAAGACACCGCTCACCATGATCAGATCGTACGCCGAGAAGATCATCGACATAACAGGAGACAATCCGGAGAAGCGCAACTCCGATCTCAACGTCATCATTTCTGAGACCGAGCACCTCAACAGGCTCGTTACGGACATGCTCTCAGTCTCCAACCTTCAGTCAAACAATGTAACTATGAACAAGGAGACCTTCGACCTCGTGAAGGCCGCACAGAGCGTTTACGAGAGCTTCCTGGCCCTCGCGGCGTCAGAGGGATTCGAGATCCACTTCCACCCATGCAAGCCTGCCTATGTCGTGGGCGACCGCACCAGGCTCACGCAGGTGATGACCAACTTCGTATCCAACGCAGTCAAGTATTCGGGCGACAACAAATACATAGACATCAGGCTCAACAGGAGCAGCAAGAAGGTAACATTCCACTGCATCGATCACGGTATGGGAATAGCTTCCGACGAGATCAGCCACGTGTGGGACAAATATTACAGGACTTCCGCGAATCACGAGCGCGCCATCGAAGGCACCGGCCTTGGGCTTGCTATCGTAAAAGGCATACTCAACCTGCACGACGCGAAGTACGGTGTTGAGAGCGAAGAAGGCAAGGGTTCGGACTTCTGGTTCGAGATGGAGACGGTAAGAAAGCCGGCGGAAGATACAGAGAAGAAAGATGGCTAAAAAAGCAAAGACTGTTTATATATGTACTGAATGCGGCAACGAGTACACTGCCTGGCAGGGCCAGTGCTCTTACTGCGGCTCATGGAACACCATAGTTGAATACAAGGCTCCTCCCGCGGAGGAGACCGCTGCAGATACAAGACGTCGTACCGGCACCGCAGGCCGCCCGGTAAAGCTCGGCGAAGTAGGAACGCACGACTACTCCCGCATCGATTCGGGACTGTCAGAGCTCAACCGCGTACTTGGCGGCGGAATAGTTCCGGGATCGCTCACTCTCATCTCGGGCGAGCCGGGCATAGGCAAGTCGACGCTGATCGCCCAGGCCGCGGGCAAGATAGCCGACAAATACGGCCCGGTCCTCTACGTCAGCGGCGAGGAATCCGAGGAGCAGGTTAAGCTCAGGGCCGACCGCGTGCTCGGAAACATAAGCGACTCGCTGTACATCTATCCCGAGACCAATATAGAGAACATCATGGCGGCATGCGACAGCATAAAGCCGTGCTTCATCATAATCGATTCCATACAGACCATGTATTCATCGTCCGCGGATTCGGTAGCCGGGAGCATCACGCAGATAAGAGAATGCTCCGGTCAGCTCATAAAATATGCGAAGAACCGCAGCGTGCCTGTTTTCATAGTGGCGCACGTCACCAAGTCGGGCGAGCTGGCGGGCCCTAAGACCATCGAGCACATGGTCGATACTGTGCTCAGCTTCAGCGGCGAGCGCGACAGAGACCTGAGGATACTCCGCTCGTTCAAGAACCGCTTCGGCACTACAGATGAGATAGGTGCCTTCCGCATGACTTCAGAAGGCATGATCGAAGTGCCGGATATCTCGGGCAGCCTCATTGAGAACGCCGAGAGCGAGGAAGGCTCCGTTGTATCCGCTGTCTATGAGGGCAGCCGCCCGGTATTCTTTGAGATCCAGGCCCTGGTGACACGGGCGAATGTGGGTTTTGCCCGCCGGACCGCCATCGGGATAAGCCAGAACCGCCTCAACATGATACTCGCCGTACTCGAGAAAAAAGCAGGTCTCAGCCTGCTCGACTACGATGTCTATGTGAATGTCGTAGGCGGAATGAACACCGGCAGCACCTCTACCGATCTTGCAGTCGCCCTCGCGATATACAGCTCGTTCAGGAGTATGTCCTCGAGCCGCAGGCTGGTCGCCGTCGGCGAGGTGGGACTTACAGGCAATCTGCGTTCGGTCCCTAACGCTGAAAGGATAGTGCAGGAGGCAGTGAGGCTCGGATATGACGCCATCATCCTCCCTGAGCGCAACGCCCGCCAGAGTGCGCAGTCCGGCAAGAGGCTCTCAGTGGAAGACGGCGGCCGCGCCGTTTCAGTCACCCCTTCCGCGCCGGATATAAGCGAAAACATACGCATCATAGGCGCGGCCAACATAACTGACGCAATCAAAGCCTATCGGAGTTGATACGACAAATAATGAAACACATAAAACAAAAAGCAGGAGATCGAATCACCGTCTCCTGCTCTGTTTTTTATTACATCCTCAAAAGTTCCTCTCTCGGGTACGCCTCGCGGCTCAAAATTTGCGACGCATCAGTTGCGGGCTCGAACTTCGCAGTGAAACTGCTCTTTCTCCCCTCGCAACCGGCTGCAAATTGGCCCCTCGTTCGGACACTTTTGAGTCTGTTGTTCTACAGATCTACAGCGCCAGTTCTACAGGATCCCAGCCTTCATCCTGATACTTTGTTACGTTAAGACCGTTAGCCTTTACGTATTCGACCAGGTTCTTCTGCCTGAGAGATTCTCTTGTCTTCTCATCGCTGTTGATCTTCATGAACGCATCATAGTGCTCCTCGAAGATGTCTCTGGCAGTAGGCTCAAAGCTTCCTCCGTCTGCTACCTGTTCAAACTCTTTTACTGCATAGCCGTCTCCCGACTTTACGAGCTCCATCTTGCCGGCATGGTTTCCGCCGGAGACGCACTTGAGAGTGTCGCCTTCGCTAACGTAGTTGTAAACCCAGAAGTCTCCCTTGGCTTCAGCTTCGCCGTCATCAGTGTCAACATCCTCGTCTACGAGCTGCACTACAGGAACGCAGACAGCTCCTTCAGGAGAGTCGTAATTCGGAGCGATCGTTTCAGCGAGATACTGATATATAGCGGCCTGCACC
>CADATR010000034.1 GCA_902790885.1 uncultured Eubacteriales bacterium | reverse complement strand
CAGGACGCTAAGCTGGTAAGCATACACGGCTGCTCCGGCGACAGGGCGGCAGAAGCTGAGCTTCTAGGCTCGGTCAGATGCAATGAGAAGACCTTCGTTCTGCTCTCCGGCGCGGATGATGTAAAGCTACTCGGCAGGCTCCTTGAGGAGAACGGGCTGTCAGGCGCATGCATAATACTCGGCTATCAGCTTTCATATCCTGAGGAGGTAGTCGGAACGATACGCCCTGAGGACTGCGCCATGATCGACATGCCGGGGCTTTATACGGCAATCGTCGTGAACGATGAGCCGGCGGAGCAGAAAATTCTTCCTCTGATAGGCGATGACGAGATGATCAGAGGCGATGTGCCGATGACGAAAGAGAATATAAGGCACCTCAGCGTGATGAAGCTCGGCCTTACGGCGGGAGCAACAGTATACGACATAGGCAGCGGAACAGGATCTGTCGCCTGTGAGATCGCGTCACTCGGAAATGGCATCAGGGTTTACGCGATCGAAAAGAAAGAAGAGGCCTGCGGACTCATAAAGCAGAATGCCGCAAAACTCGGCCTCAAAAACATAGAGGTGATATACGGAACGGCTCCTGAGGCGCTGGAGGGACTTGAGCCTCCTACCCATGCCTTCATAGGAGGCAGCTCGGGAAATCTGAAGGAGATAATGACCGCTCTCAGCGGATCAGGCAGCAGCGTCAGAGTCGTGATCAACGCCGTGAGCCTTGAGACTATCGCGGAGATACAGAGCGTGATCAGGGAATTCCCGGTAAGCGGGCTGAGCCTTGAGCAGATATCTGTCAGCCGTGCCAGGGAGCTCGGAAACCATCATCTGATGATGGCCGAAAACCCTGTGATGATAGCCGCGTTCACACTCGGAGGCAAGTCATGAAGCTTCCGCGCGTGATGATAGCCGCGCCTAAGAGCGGCAGCGGCAAGACTCTCATAACATGCGGACTGCTCGAAGCGCTGAAACGAAGGGGCACCGATGTAAGGGCGTACAAGTGCGGTCCTGATTATATCGATCCGATGTTCCACCGCAGTGTGCTCGGCATACCGGGAGGCAATCTGGATACTTTCTTTTCAACAGAAGAAGATATAAGACAGACTCTTGCCTGCTGCGGATCGGAAGCGGCAGTCATGGAAGGCGTGATGGGCATATATGACGGAATAGGCGGGATGCGCGGCATGGGCTCATGCTACAGCGTCGCGGCCGTCGCTGATTCACCGGTCATACTTGTTATTGATGTAAAGGGCATGGGGCAGACCATGCTGTCAGTCATAAAGGGGATACTCCTCGATGACGACCGCTCACTCATAAAGGGCGTTGTGCTGAACAGGATATCCGAGGGCTACCTGAGGCAGATGGAGCCGCTCCTGAACGACATGCTCGAAGAGATATCCGCTGAACGCGTGAGCGCAGTAAAGCTGCTGGGGGGCATCCCGGCGAGCAGGAATATAAATCTTGAGAGCAGGCATCTCGGGCTGCTGATGCCTGAGGATATCGCGGACCTGAAGGAACAGCTGGCTCATGCCGCAGATCTTCTGGAAGAGCACATAGATATGGACGCGCTTCTTGGGATAATGCGGAGCGCACCAGAGCTGTATGATGGCTCCTGCAGCCATGAGGCGGCGGATATCAATGACGGTCCGTGCCTGGCTGTGGCACGTGATGAGGCGTTCTGTTTCTATTACGAAGAGAACCTCAGGGCTCTCAGAAGCGCAGGCATACGTATAAAGGAATTCTCCCCCATTCATGACAGCAGCATACCTGACGATGCCGACGGCCTGCTTCTGGGAGGCGGCTATCCGGAGCTGCACGCGGGGGCTCTGAGCGCCAATACTGAAATGCTCAGCTCCATAAGGGAGGCGATCGGATCGGGCATGCCGAGCCTCGCCGAGTGCGGGGGCTTCATGTACCTGCTCGATGAGCTCGAAGACCGTGACGGAAACGTCTTCGGCATGGCAGGAGTAATAAAAGGACGCACGGCGTGGACCGGGAGGCTGTCGAGATTCGGCTATGCGGAGGTGAGCGGAATCGGAAAAGACGACCTGCTCAGCGGACTGAACGTAAAAGCCCATGAATTCCATTATTACGACAGTGACAACAACGGATCGGACGCAGTCGCCCGAAAGCCGGGCAGCGGAAGAAAGTGGGAATGCATACACGCCGGCCGCGGCCACGTATGGGGATATCCGCATCTCTGGTATCCTTCGTGCCCGAGTCTGACAGAAAGATTCAAAGCGGCGATGGAAGATTACAGAAAGAAGAGGAAAGATGGATAACTCAAGCAGATTTTTCGCGAACAGGGAATGCGAATACTATCCATGCCACGAGGGTATCGAAGAGATCAACTGCCTCTTTTGCTATTGCCCGCTTTATCATCTTGAGGACTGCCCGGGAGCACCTGTATTCAGGGAGAAGAACGGCAGGCGAATCAAGATCTGCACGGGCTGCACCTTTCCGCACCGCGCGGAAAACTATGAAGAAGTTATAAAGAGATTAAGGGCAGGAAACGGGAAATAAAACTCGGGAGGTATTATATATGTCTTCATTCTGGGTGGGAGTGATCGGGCGCGAGTCGCTGATCGCTGCTGATGACACATGGGGGCTTCTGGCAATCATGGCCATCGGCGTATTTCTTGCCATCCGTCTTGAGCAAAAGTACGCATGGGCATCGAAGGTGTCGGGCTGCATCATCGCTCTGATAGCGGCGATGGTACTGGCCAATCTCGGGATCATTCCGACATCATGCCCGCTCTATGATGATGTCGTCTGGGGATATATAGTTCCTCTCGGCATACCCATGCTGCTTCTGGGATGCGATCTTAAAAAGATATGGGCAGAGACAGGCCGCATGCTGGTGATATTCCTGGCAGGCTCAGCAGGCACTGTGCTGGGCGCGTATATCGCGTATTTTGTGCTCAGGGCGCCGTATGGAAATGACGGTGATCTGGCCAGGGCAGTCACCATGATGACCGGCACTTACACAGGAGGCAGCGTAAATCTGGCAGCCATGGCGTCGCAGTACGTCGCGGGGCAGGATGTGACAGCTGCGGCCATCGTGGCGGACAATCTTACGATGGCACTGTACTTTTTCGCTCTCATATTCTTTGCCGGCAGCAGCTGGTTCCGCAAAAGATTCAGCCATCCGCTGATCGATAAGAACGAGTCCGCGGCGGCCGGAGCCGGTGAGCAGAAAACGCTCGCGGCAGCATTCTGGAGCCGCAAAGACATATCGCTCAGGGACATAGCGATGAATATCGCATATGCCGCTTCTGTGGTGTGGGTATCCAGGCTGATCGCGGGAGTCTTCGCGGATCTTGAGGCAAGCGGGCTGCTGATGAATTTTGTTGTGAAGTTCTTCGGCTCACAGTACGTATGGATCACAACGATATCCGTGGCAGTCGCTACCCTTATGTCAGAAACGGTAAAGGAGATACACGGATCGCAGGAGATCGGCACATACTGCATCTACATGTTCCTGTTCGTGATAGGAGTGCCGGCCAACATCTATACGGTCATCACAAAAAGTCCTCTCATGCTCGTGCTCACCGTGATCATGGTGCTCATGAACATGCTGTTCTGCTTCGGCGCGGCAAAGCTGCTGAAGTTCAATCTTGAGGACGCGATAATAGCATCGAATGCGAACATAGGAGGCCCTACGACAGCCGCAGGCATGGCCATTGCGCAGGGGTGGGTCGACCTCGTGGGCCCGGCGATGCTGATCGGAACATTCGGCTATGTTATAGGAAATTATCTGGGCACGGTAGTAGCGGTATCGCTGGGGCTGTGACAGAAAACATATATTCAATTCAGAGAGGTAAAAAATGCAAATGACAGAAAGACCGCGCAGACTCCGCTCCACGCCTGCGCTGCGCAAAATGGTAAGAGAAACAAGAGTCGATGCTTCGTCACTCATATACCCTATGTTTGTGACAGACGGCAGCGGAAGGACAGAAGAGATAAAGGCACTTCCGGGTCAGTACAGATATACTGTCGACATGACCGACAGAAAGATAGAAGACCTGCTCAAAGCAGGAGTCAGCAGCATCATGCTCTTCGGCATACCTGAGCACAAGGACGAGCTCGGCACACAGGCCTATGCTGATGACGGAGTAATACAGAGAGCGGTTTCCCATATTAAGGAGCGCTATCCTGAAATGTACGTCATCACCGATGTCTGCATGTGCGAGTACACATCGCACGGCCACTGCGGCATGCTGCATGAGTGCTGCGGGCACTATGATGTGGATAATGACAGCACGCTCGAGCTGCTGCAGAAGGTAGCGGTCTCGCAGGTGAGGGCAGGCTCCGACATGGTAGCTCCTTCGGACATGATGGACGGCAGGGTAAGAGCCATCAGAGAAGCACTCGATGCAGAGGGATTCTCAGGCACGCCTATCATGTCGTATGCGGTCAAATACGCGTCGTCGTTCTACGGACCTTTCCGCGAGGCGGCGGGCTCGGCTCCGGCATTCGGCGACAGAAAGAGCTATCAGATGGATTACCACAACAGGATAGAGGGCGTAAAGGAGGCTCTGCTCGATGTCTCTGAAGGAGCAGACATCGTGATGGTGAAGCCTGCCATGTCGTATCTCGACATGGTGCGCGAGGTCAGAAACGCGGTCGATGTTCCGGTTGCGGTATACAGCGTCAGCGGAGAGTATGCCATGGTGAAGGCCGCGGCGGCAAACGGCTGGATCGATGAGGCCTCTATCGTATGTGAGATGGCAGTAGGAGCTTTCCGCGCGGGTGCGCAGATATATGAGACGTATTACGCTCAGGAGCTCGCCGGATACATAAAGGAAGGCAGGATAGGATAGTCTGTAAAGATGGCAAACGTTAATGAGACAAAAAGCGTAATAAGGGTAGGAAGCAGGGCAAGCAGGCTCGCGGTGATACAGTCTGAGATAATCATGAGGCAGATAGAGGAAGTCTGCCCGGGCGTAAAGACCGAGCTGATCACCATGAAGACCACCGGGGACAGGATACTCGACAGGACTCTCGACCAGATCGGCGGAAAGGGACTTTTCGTGAAGGAGCTCGATGAGGCGCTGAGAGCCGGGGAGGTGGATCTTACAGTCCACAGCCTCAAGGATCTGCCGGGGGTGATACCAGAAGATCTGCCTCTCTCTGCCTTTTCGCACAGGGAGGATCCGAGGGACGCTCTGGTTCTCCCCGCCGGTCAGACAGAGATAGACATGTCACTTCCCGTGGGGACTTCAAGCCTGAGGCGCTCTCTTCAGATAAAGGAGCTTATACCGGGCATAACAACCGCGCCTGTAAGGGGAAATGTGGAGACAAGGCTTCGCAAGCTCGATGAAGGTCAGTACTCTGCCCTTATAATGGCGGCTGCCGGTCTTAAAAGACTCGGGCTCGAAGACCGCATAAGCAGGTATTTCAGTCCTGAAGAGATGATCCCGGCTGCGTGTCAGGGTGTGATGGGCATACAGACAAGAGCGGGCGAGCTCGCTCTTGTGACCGGGCGCATAAATGACGCTGATGCAGGAAGATGCGCGCTCGCCGAGAGGGCGTATGTAAGAGCTATAGGCGCGGACTGCGGATCGCCTGATACGGCCTTCGCGCAGATAAGCGGTGATCAGATCGATATAATGGCTCTCAGGTATGATGCTGAGAAGCAGATGATTATCAGAGACAGCATAAGCGGCCCTGCGGCAGACGCTGAGGCGCTCGGCAGGGAGCTTGCGTACAGGGTGATAAAGAAATGAGCAGCAACGGAGGCAATAGTAAAAAAGGCAAGGTGTGGCTTGTAGGAGCGGGACCCGGAGACGTTTCGCTTATGACCCTCAAAGGGAGGGATGTGCTGGCGGAAGCGGATGTAGTCGTATATGACGCGCTTGTAAGAGGCGGCATGATGTCTCTGATGCCGGAGGGCGTCGAGCTCAAATATGCCGGCAAGCGCGCCGGAAACCATACCATGAGGCAGGAGGAAATAAACTCCCTGCTTCTCGAAAAGGCCCTTGAGGGCAAGAGAGTCGTCCGTCTGAAAGGCGGAGATCCGTTCCTTTTCGGACGTGGCGGCGAAGAGCTTGAGCTCCTCGTTCAGAACGGCATAGATTTTGAGATAGTGCCGGGCGTTACCAGCGCCTTCGCTGCGCCGGCATTCGCGGGCATCCCTGTGACCCACAGGGATTGCTGCAGGGGAGTTTCGGTCATAACCGGACACAGGAGGAGCAACGGAGCTCTCGATCTTGATTTCCGTGCCCTCGCCGGCACGGGAAACACGCTGGTGTTCCTCATGGGAATGTCGACGATAGACATAATAACAGGAGGCCTCCTGGATGCAGGAATGGCGGGCGACACTCCCGCGGCGATCATAGAGAAGGGGACCACCTCGTCACAGAGAGTGCTGACGAGCGATCTGGCTCACCTGAAGGAGACCGCTGAGGCCGAAAACGCGGAAGCTCCGGCGGTGATAGTCATCGGCGCTGTATCAGCTATGGCGGAGCGCTTCGGATGGCGCAGCAGTCTTCCGCTGAACGGCATCAGGGCCGTAGTCACCAGACCTAAAGAGCTTTCCTCGGGACTTGCCGCAATGCTGCGCAAAAGGGGAGCTGAGGTGACGGAAGTGCCTGTCATCGGGATAAGTCCTGTCGAAGACAAGGGAAAGCTTAATGACGCGATAGAGAGGCTGAAGGAAGGCGGATACGACTGGACAGTGCTCACAAGTCCGAGCGGCGTAAGGGTGTTCTTCGATGAGCTGATGAAGACTGCAGATGCGAGGGCTCTTGCCGGATGCAGAATAGCGGCGATAGGCAGGGGCACTGAGGCCGAACTCGTGAAAAGGGGGCTGCACGCCGACATGGTGCCGTCAAGATACGACGGGCGCACGCTCGGTTCAGAGCTGTGCAGAATGCTTGAGCCGGGAGACCGCGTGCTCATACCAAGGGCTGCAATCGGAAACAAAGCCCTCACAGAAGAACTCGCTAAGGCTGAGGATGTCACCATCGATGACATAGCCACCTATGATACCGTATACTGTGCGCCGTCGTGGTTCGACGCGGCCGGAGAGCTCTCCGATCCGAAGACATTCGCGCTGTTCACCAGCGCGTCGGGCGTGAGAGGCTTTGTAAGCGCGTATCCTGAGATGGATCATTCGCTGGTGAAGGCCGTATGCATAGGAGAAATGACAGCTGCCGAAGCTTCGAAGCACGGCATGAGGATATGGGTATCAGAGGAAGCCACTCTGGCATCACTGGCGGACTGTCTGGAGCAGGCAGGGCTTGAATGCAATGGGTAAGAACAGGAGATAAACACATGGAAGATAAAAAACATAAAGGCACAGCATATGGCGTAGGAGTAGGCCCGGGAGATCCGGAGCTCATGACGCTCAGGGCGTGCAGGCTTATCCGCGAGAACGATGTGATCGCCGTGCCGGGCAAGGTGCCTAAGGATGCCGTCGCGTACAAGATAGCGGTACAGGCAGTGCCGGAGCTTGCCGAAAAAGAGCTGGTGCCTGTATACATGCCTATGGTGAAGGACAGCGATCTCATAATAAAGAGCCACGCCGAGGCGGCTGCGCTGATAGAGAGCTATCTCGATTCGGGCCGCAATGTCGTTTACCTTACACTCGGTGACTCCACGATTTATTGCACTTTCAGCTACATACAGCATATACTTGAGGCAGACGGGTACGAAGTGGAGCTTGTGAGCGGAATACCGTCGTTCTGCGCGGCAGCGGCGAGGCTTGGAGTGTCCCTCACGGAGTGGAACGAGTCTCTCCACGTGATGCCTGCTCTTCACAACACTCATGAGGGAGCCCTGGAATGGCCGGGGAATTATGTGCTCATGAAATCCGCGAGCAAAATACCTGAAGTAAAGAAGATGCTCTCCGCGTCAGGCTATGATGTGATCGCTGCTGAAAACTGCAGCATGGAGAACGAAAAACTCTACAGATCGGTAGATGAGATACCTGACGACGCGGGCTACTTCACTCTGATAATCGCGAAAGAACAGAAAGAAAAAAGCATTTAATGATAGAACTGCGCGGGCTGACAAAGAAATTCGGTGATTTTACAGCGGTCGATGAACTCTCCTTCGAGATAAAAACAGGAGAGTTCTTTGGATTGCTCGGACCAAACGGAGCCGGCAAGACCACCACGATAAGCATGCTGTCTACCGTGCTGCTCCCGACGTCGGGAGAGATATATATCGACGGACACAGGCTTACACGGGCCGCCTCAGATCAGAAACGCAAGCTTGCCGTAATAACGCAGGAGTATTCGATGCGTCAGGACATGACCATGGATGAGGTCATGGAGTATCAGGGGCGCCTTTACTATATGCCGCGCAAACTCATCAAAGAGCGGTCTGCGGAGCTGCTCGAGTTCGCAGGACTGTCGGACTATCACCGGCGAACGGTCAGACATCTGTCGGGCGGCATGAAGCGCAAGCTGATGATATGCCGCGCGCTTCTTATAGAGCCGGAGATACTGCTCCTTGACGAGCCGACGGCGGGCATGGACGCGCTGTCGAGGCGCCAGATGTGGAACCTGTTGAAGCAGGTCAATAACCGCGACATGACTATCCTGCTCACGACTCACTATATCGAAGAAGCGGAAGCCCTGTGTGAAAGGGTAGCCATGATAAACCGCGGCAGGCTGCAGAAGCTCGACTCTCCCAAGGCTCTCATCACTGAGCTGGGAGGATTCACGGTGGATGAGACCGGTGAGGGAGATCTTAAGAGCTCTCACTTTGCAACAAGGGATGAAGCGATACGTTATCTCGAAAAGACGGGAGCCGGTTCGATATTAAGACAGACGACACTTGAAGATGTATTCATAGACGTGGCAGGACGCAAGCTGCAGTAACAGACAGGACGACATGGGCATAATCACGGTACTCTGGGAAAAATGGGTCGAGTTCAGACGCGACTTCTATAAGATCACCGTTGCGGCGATGATCTCTCCTTTGATGTACCTGATAATCTTCGGACTGGGCATCAGGGTGACCTCTCATGGCCAGCCTTACATACAGTTCCTGGTACCGGGACTCGTAGCGATGTGCACCATGACGGGAAGCTTCAGCGCCATAGCGCAGAACATGAGCGTGCAGAGGCTGTACGAGAAGGCTCTCGATCAGGTCATGGTGTCGCCTACACCTCTGTGGCAGTTCATACTCGGTCAGATAATCGGAGGCAGCCTCAGGGGAATGTACGCTGCCTGCGTGATACTGGTGCTGACTACGCCGGTGAGGCGGGGGCTGGTATTCAACGGGCTGTCCTTCCTCATCATGCTTTTAAACGGCATGGTGTTCGCAACGCTCGCGCTCGTGCTGTCGTTCCTGGCAAAGACATACTCGGACGCTCCGAGGTTCAATACATACATAATCATGCCTATGACATTCCTCTGCAACACCTTCTTTTCGACAGAAGAGATGCCTGACGGATTCAGGCAGGTGATCGAAATGATACCTCTGTCGCAGGCCAGCGGCATGATCAGAAGCATATCCATGGGAGAAGCTCCTGCGCTGATCGGTTTTGCCGTGCTTGCAGGATGGCTCGTGATACTTGGGGCGATATCCGTCGTATTTATATATCGCAAAAAGAATCTCTGACATGAAACGCAAAGCAACGATAACTGCATTATTGATACTGACAGCAATTCTCCTCATGCCTTTCGGAATGGGGAAGGCTTATGCTGACCCTCTTGTCATCAAGGATGAATCAAGGGGGATAGGTGTCGAGGATAGCGGTGAGACTCCGCAGAGAGACAGGAGTCTTCAGGACGGAACGCTGGTATACAGCCTGACGCCTGTTTATCCTGAGGATGTAAAGGAGGGTGATTACGAGCCCGAAGTGGTATCCGACTCGCGCTTCTTCAAAATAGTACACTCCGATCTGAGCAACAGGGACGGCAGGATGGAAGCTGTCATAACCATATCGAGCACCAGCTACGCCTATATCTATCAGGGCACGGCCGAGCAGGCCGCTGCCGCCGATGAAAGCGAGTGGACAGCCGCTGATGAAAAGGACGGATACGGAAGCTTTGCCGTGTCTGTCGAAGCGCTCAACAAGGAGCTCCCATGCGCAGCCTACAGCAAAAAGAAGCAGAAGTGGTATGACAGAAACATCGTTTTTCTGGCTGACAGCCTCCCGGAGGGCGCTGTTATGATAGAATTGAACGAAGACGGCGGCACAATAGCCGACACGCAGGACGCGGCGATGCAGGTCATATACATAGCGCTGGCCATCATAGCCGCGGGCGGCGTGCTCAATCATTTCGTCAAAAAGAGGTATTACGAATGAGTCTGTACTTTCCGATGTTTGTGGATCTTTCAGAAAAGAATGTGCTGTTCATAGGCGCGGGCCGGGTCAACGCAGGCAGGATAAAAACGATGCTCGACTTTGCCGGAAGCATCACTGTTGTCGCGCCTGATGTCGACGCGTCGATATCTGCTCTTGGTGATGAGGGGCGCATAACCCTGCACCGCAGAAGATTCGATGAGAGAGATCTCGACGGAGCAGATATCGTGGTAACCTCGACAGGCCATGCCGGCACTGATGTGCGCATAGCGGGCATGTGCAGGAGGCGCGGCATAACAGTGAACGCGGCAAGCGATAAAACGATATGTGATTTCTATTTTCCGGGAATCGCAAAGAAGGGACCGCTGGTAGTGGGCGTTACCGCGTCGGGAGAGGATCACAGCCTGGCGGCAAAAGCGACGGCGTATTTCAGAAAGCTCCTCGGAGACAGGCAAGATGACTGAGGTCAGGGGCGGCGTAAAAAAGAATAAAGAGCTTGAAGAACTGGCCGCGGACGTTCTGGGTATTGCCAGAGGCAGGCTGCTCGTGAATCTCAGGTACATGGATGTCGCCCTGACATTCCATGAAAGAAGGGTGTATCACGGCAGCTTCACCACAGACGGACGCGTCCTTTACTATGACCCCGCATTCGTGCTCAGGGCATACAGGGATTCGAAGGAACAGCTTACAAGGACATATCTTCATCTGGTGCTGCACTGCGTGTTCTGCCATCCGTTTGCCGGCGCTGACATTGACAGGAGACTGTGGGATATTGCCTGTGACATCGCTGCCGAGTCGGTCATATGCGAGCTCGATCTTCCCTGCGCAAGAACAGACGATGACGGCCGAAAGCGCGACCTTATCAGGAAGATACGCAGAGAGACAGGCTTCCTGACCGCGGAGAAAATATACAGCTCACTCCGCAAAGGAGAGCTGAGCACAGCGGATACCGGTGAAAGGCTTGAAGAGCTTGAGAAACTGTTCGCTGCAGATGAGCATTCGGCCTGGTACAGCGACTATGACCAGCCGCCGGCAGTTCAGACTGTACTTTCAGGGGATCCTCAGCCTGCAGTTGATGACCAGGGTACGGAAGGGGACTGGAAGAACATCGCCGAGCAGATAGAGATGGAGCTGGAGACCTTCGCGAAGGTCCGCGGCAGATTCGCGTCATCACTGGTGCAGAATCTCAGGGCAGTGAACCGCGAGAGATACGACTACTCGGATTTTCTGAGAAAGTTTTCCGCGGTAAACGAAACGGTGAAAGTCTCGGACGATGAGTTCGACTACATATATTACAATTACGGCCTGCAGCATTATCACAGGATGCCGCTCATAGAGCCTCTCGAATACCGTGAGGACAGCCGCATCAGGGACTTCGTGATCGCGATAGACACATCCGGCTCTGTAGCCGGCGAGGAAGTGCAGACGTTCCTTCAGAAGACATACAACATACTGAGGAGCCGCGAGTCATTCCATAACAGGATAAACGTGCACATAGTGCAGTGTGACGCTCAGATACAGTCAGACGAAGTGATAACATCGCCGGAGGACTTCGACAGGTATATAGAGAACATGGAGATAAGGGGACTCGGGGGTACAGACTTCAGACCGGTATTCGACTATGTCGACAGGCTGGTGAAAGAAGGTGAGTTCAGCGATCTTAAGGGCCTGATATATTTCACTGACGGCCTCGGCACATATCCGTCTTCGAAACCGGCCTATAAAACAGCTTTCGTATTCGTTGAGAGCGGATACAATGTGCCTGAGGTGCCGGTGTGGGCAATGAAAGTGGTGCTCCGCCCCGAGGAATTGTGATACCATTGGAGCACACTGTCAGATCAGATCAGTAAGGATAACAGAATGAATATAAGCAAGGCAAAAGAACAGATAAGGAACGCCGTCACGGCATATCTCACGAAGGATGACCTCGGCAATTATGTTATACCGGTCGAAAAGCAGAGACCTGTGCTGCTTATCGGTCCTCCGGGAATAGGAAAGACTGCCATCATGGAGCAGCTTGCTTCCGAACTCGGCATAGGACTCATCTCGTATTCGATGACACATCACACCCGGCAGAGCGCCATAGGGCTGCCTTTCATAAGCCGCAGGGTCTACGGCGGAGAGGAATGCGATGTGACCGAATACACCATGAGCGAGATCATCGCTTCGGTGTATGACCTCATGGAGGAGACAGGAGTGAGGCAGGGGATACTCTTCCTCGACGAGATCAACTGTGTTTCGGAGACGCTGTCTCCGCTCATGATGCAGTTCCTGCAGTACAAGGTGTTCGGCGGACACAGGCTGCCTGAGGGATGGATAGTCGTCACGGCAGGCAACCCGTCAGAGTACAACGATTCCGCTAGGGAGTTCGACATAGTCACTCTCGACAGACTTAAAAAGATAGAGGTGGAGCCTGACTTCGAAGCGTGGAAGGATTACGCCGTCGGCGCGCGCGTGCACCCTGCGGTATTGTCATTCCTGCAGAACAGGAAGAACCACTTCTACCATGTAGAGACTACTGTAAGCGGAAAGTCCATAGTGACGCCGAGAGGCTGGGAGGACCTCAGCAAGATGCTGCAGCTGTACGAGCAGAACGGCATCAGCGCCGATGAGGACCTGATAGTGCAGTATCTGCAGAACGGAAAAACGGCAAGGGAGTTCTCTGTCTACCTTGATCTTTTCAATAAATATAAGGAAGAATATCCTGTTGACGCGATACTTGAGGGCAAGATACCTGAAGGAATGACGGAAAGAGCGTCGGAGGCGGGCTTTGACGAGGTGTATACACTCATAGGCCTGATGCTGAGCAGCGTGAAGGCTGATGTGCACGAGATAATGGAAGACCGCAGGCTCCTCGAATCCGTAAGGCTCTGCGTACAGGAGTATAAGGCTGCAGCATCTGAAGACCTTGCTCCGGCAGAAAACATGAAGAGGATGATCGGCCGCATCGAAGCAGGCAGGGTGGCGGGCCTCAGGGCTCACTCGCTGACACGCGAGGAATCCGACAGAATGCTGAGAACCGTTTCGATACTTTATGATCTTGAGGAGCTCGCCGCGGAAGCGTCCGATTACGAGGCGTCTTTTGAAGCCATACGAGGGGCATACGGA
>CADATR010000033.1 GCA_902790885.1 uncultured Eubacteriales bacterium | reverse complement strand
CGTGGTAATAGGCAAAAATCAGAATCCGTGGAGAGAGTGCAATGTTGAGGCGATCAAGCGCGACGGCATTTACCTTGCGCGCCGCATGTCGGGCGGAGGAGCTGTCTACCACGATCTCGGAAATCTCAACTTCACCTTTATCGCGAAAGACGGCCTCTTCGATGTGGAGAGGCAGACCGACGTTATACTGCATGCCTGCAGGCTGCTTGGCATCAACGCGGTAAAGACCGGCAGGAACGATCTCACGGTCACGGACAGGAAGTTCTCGGGCCATGCCTACTTTTCGTCAAAGGGGTTCAACTATCACCACGGCACCATCATGATGGATGTCAAAGGTGAAGACCTTTCGAAATATCTGAATGTTCCGGCATCCAAGCTGAAGTCGAAGGGCGTTGAGTCCGTAAGATCGAGGGTCACCAATCTGAGGGACCATGTGGACGGAGAGCTGAAAAGCGCGGATACGAAAGAGCTCATACGCGCGATGCAGGACGCCATGGTAAGAGCCGCTTCAAGGGAGTACGGCTGCGAGGGTGAGACAGCGGAGCTTCCGGAGATCCCGCAGGAGCTCCTCAGCAAATACGCGTCTGAAGAGTGGAGGCTCGGCACAAGGATACCGTTCACAAAAGAGATAGAGCACAGGTTCGAATGGGGCGGAGTCTGGGTTCAGCTCGAGATGAAGGGCGAATACATCAGGGACTGCCGCATCTATTCTGACGCGCTGGAGACAGAGGTTTTCGATGTGCTCGAAGACCTCATAAAAAACTGCCGATATGACGCAGGAGAGATACGCGGACTCAGCGCGCGTCTGCCTGAGGGCACATCTGCTACAGCACATGAGATATTGGGACTGATCACTTCATCTATCTGATGTTATTAACAGGCGTGTATCAGAAAAACGCGCCTGCTGAATAAAAGGTGTAAAGAAAGGAAATCAATATGAGCGAATTCAATTATGACCTCCTTATCATCGGAGCGGGTCCGGGCGGCTATGAGGCTGCGTTCTATGCGGCAGACCTCGGCATGAAGGTAGCCATCGCTGAAAAGGACCGCCTTGGCGGCACATGTCTCAACAGAGGCTGCATCCCTACAAAGGCACTCATGCATTCTTCGGACGTCTACAGAGACGCTGCTCACGGTGCTGAGGTGGGCGTTGAGTGCGAAGGACTGCACGCCAACCGCGCAAGAATGGGAGAGCGCAAAGACGAGGTGCTCGACACACTCAGAAACGGCATCGCTGGTCTTATCAAAAAGAAAAAGATCGACCTTCTCGAGGGAGAGGCGAAAGTCGTCGCTCCTCACCGCGTTGTTATCAACGGAGAAGAGTACACTGCCGAGAACATCATGGTAGCAACAGGCTCAAAGCCATTCATGCCTCCTATTCCTGGCCACGATCTGCCGGGCGTCATCGACAGCACTGAGCTGCTCGACATGGGCGCTGAGGAGATCCCTGAATTCGTCATCATCGGCGGAGGAGTCATCGGTATCGAGTTCGCTACGATATACGCGGATCTCGGCGATCACGTAACAGTCATCGAGGGCATGGACAGACTGCTCCCTGTGATCGACAAGGAGATCGGCCGCAGCATCAAGATGACTCTCGAAAAGAAGGGCGTAGATGTACACGTGGCTTCCCCGGTACAGAAGATAGAGAAGGACGGCGACAAGCTGGTCGTTACTCTCAAGAACAAGAAGGGCGAAGAGTTGCAGGTAAAAGCAGACAAGGTGCTGATGTGCGTCGGCAGAAGGCCTAACACAGCAGGCGTATTCAGCGAAGAGCTGCTGAATGAGTACCCTGAGCTTCAGGATGCCAAGGGATTCATCAAAGTAGATGAATGCTATAAGACTCCTGTAGAGAGCGTATACGCCATAGGCGACTGCATCGGAGGCATACAGCTGGCTCATACCGCATCGGCAGAGGGCCGCAACGCCGTAGCTCTGATCAACGGCTGCCAGGCTACCATCAACATGGGCACAGTCCCAAGCTGCATCTACACCGATCCTGAGATCGCTGTAGTCGGAATGACAGCTGATGAGGCCAAGGAGGCCGGCATCGAGGTAGTTACAAAGAAGTATCCTATGTCAGCAAACGGCAGAGGCATGATGCTCGAGGAAGTAGCAAACATCATCCATCCGCATCCATCCTTCGCAGAAGCTATCATGGAGGCTGCTCGCCTTTAATTCATAACCTTTATAATATCTAAGAGGGCTTATATATCTTCGTCAGGCACGCTCTCGCTGAAATTCGGACGCAGCGGTTCTAAGCTCTGACTTCGCTGACGCTCGTCAATCGCTAAGTACCGGCGTCCTCGATTCACCTGCCAAAGATATATAAGCCCTCTTTTATAAATAAATGAAAAGCCCCGGAAATGAATCCGGGGCTCGCTTAATTTTTGGACTTACTAGTCGAAGTCGAATCTCAGATGCGGCTCTCTGGCTGCCTTTGTGTCGTCGAGTCTCAGTACCGGTGTGGTCTGCGGCGCCATCTGTACGCTCTCAGGAGCATTGAAGATGCGGTCGTAGATCTCGCGGAATGCTGTGATAGCCTCGTCGAGTGTCTCCTTCGTCTCTGTCTCTGTAGGCTCTATCATGAGCGCCTCGTGGACGATCAGAGGGAAGTAGATTGTAGGCGGATGGATGCCGTAGTCGAGGAGTGCCTTGGCTACGTCCAGAGCCGAAACGTGAGTCTTTCTGTAGATCGGATCGAGGCCGATTACGAACTCGTGCATGCATGTGGTGTCGAATGCGATCGGATAGATATCCTTCAGCTTCTCCTGCATGTAGTTGGCGTTCAGTACAGCGTTCTGGGCAAGTGTGTATACCTCTTTGCCGATTGTCAGCAGGTATGTGTAAGCCTTGACCATTACGATGAAGTTGCCGTAGAAGCCTGTCATGTTTCCGATGGACTTCTCAGCTCTCTCGTAATTCTCGCCGTCCTTGCATACGAGACCAGGCGCGAATGGTGCCAGGAAGTCTTTGTATGCGCATGGGCCGCTGCCCGGGCCTCCGCCGCCGTGAGGTGTAGCGAATGTCTTGTGCAGGTTCATGTGGATTACGTCGAATCCGATGTCTGCCGGACGTACGATACCGATTACGGCGTTGAGGTTGGCTCCGTCATAGTAGCAGAGTCCGCCGGCTTCATGGACGAGTCTTGTGATCTCCATGATGTTAGGGTCGAAGAGACCTACCGTGTTAGGGTTGGTCAGCATCAGGCCTGCTGTCTTAGGACCGAGGTGAGCCTTGAGGTCATCGATGTCTACCGTGCCGTTCTCGTTCGATTTGATAACGATGGTCTTGTAGCCGGCCATTGTTGCCGAAGCCGGGTTTGTGCCGTGAGCAGCGTCAGGTACGATGATCTCGTTACGCTCTGTATCGCCTCTGTCTGTGTGGTAAGCCTTGATCAGGAGAAGTCCGGTGAACTCACCGTGAGCTCCGGCTGCCGGCTGGAATGTGACTCCCGCCATGCCTGTGATCTCGCAGAGGAATTTCTCGAGATCGGCGATCAGCTCGTGCGCACCCTGTACGGTGTGTGCAGGCTGAAGAGGATGGAGCTTGTTGAAGCCAGGAAGCGCGGCCATCTTCTCATCGATCCTAGGGTTGTGCTTCATTGTGCAGGAGCCGAGAGGATAGAATCCGTCATTGACTCCGTGAGCTCTCTTAGCAAGAGCTGTGTAGTGTCTTCCCATCTCGTTCTCGGAGATCTCCGGGAGATGCGCCTTCTTCTCGCGAAGAGGAGCGTCAGGAAGCTTGCAAGGTACGTCGCATGCAGGGAAGATATCTTGTCCTCTGCCAGGAATGCTCTTCTCGAATATTAATTTCATATTAGAACACCTCCTTTGCAATAGCTATGACTTCATCGATATCTTCTTTGGTGTTCATCTCTGTGCAGCACCACAGGATGCAGTCTGTATCGCAGTCACCGTCGCAGCAGCCGCAGCAGAGCTTGAGTCCGCCGAGGATGCCCTTTTCTTCGAGAGCTGCGAGCAGCTTGTCAGCATCCGGGCATGTTGTTGCGAATTCGTTCCAGAACTCACCGCCGAAGCAGCGCTTCATGCCGATCTTCTCGAGCTCCTCAGCCATGTAGTGAGCCTTGGAGGAGCAGAGAGCGGCAACCTGCTCATAGCCTGCAGGGCCGATCGTCGAGAGATAGATGCCTGCTCTCAGAGCGCACCATGCCTCGTTGGAGCAGATGTTGGAGCTTGCCTTTTCGCGGCGGATGTGCTGCTCTCTGGCCTGAATGGTCAGAACGAAGCCTCTGTCGCCTCTTGTGTCTACAGTCTCACCGATGAGTCTGCCAGGGATGGCACGCATATTCTCCTGCTTTGTTGCAAGGAATCCGAGGTATGGACCGCCGAACTCGAGTCCGAGTCCGAGAGGCTGTCCCTCGCCTACTGCGATGTCAGCTCCTACCTCGCCAGGGCTCTTCAGAGCGCCGAGTGCGAGAGGGTGGCAGTACATGATGAACTTCGCTCCGCCGTCGTGTGTGATCTTGCAGAGCTCTTCAGCGTCCTCTACGATACCGTAGAAGTTTGGATACTGCATCAGGAAGCAGGCTGCAGCGTCGTCTTCAGCAAGAGCCTTGGCAAGAGCCTCCTTGTCGGTCTGGCCGTCCTTTGTCGGAATGACTACTACCTTGCTGCCTCTTCCGAATGAATAAGTGTTGATTACTGTAAGGATCCTCTCATCGAGAGCTCCGGAGACATAGAATGTGCTGTGTCTTCTGTCCTTGCACATCCAGCATGCTTCAGCAGCAGCGGAAGCACCGTCGTACATGGAAGCGTTTGCAATGTCCATGCCTGTGATCTCAGCGATCATTGTCTGGTATTCAAAGATCGACTGGAGGATTCCCTGGCTGATCTCAGCCTGATATGGTGTGTACGCCGTAACAAATTCCTCTTTGTTGGCGATTGCGTCAACTGCGGATGGTACATAGTGATTGTACGCGCCTGCTCCGCGGAAGATCGAACGGAATATAACGTTCTTTGCTGCAAGTCCCTCAACCTTGCGGGCAACTTCGATCTCGCTCAGTCCGTCAGGAAGATCGAGCTCGCCTTTGACCTTGGCTTCTTCAGGGATCACTTTAAAGAGGTCGTCGAAATCCTTGTATCCGATCTCGTTGAGCATTTTCAGTTGCTCTTCCCTGGTGTTAGGAATAAAAGTGCCCAATTCAGTTCCTCCTTATTACCTGTGTCAGAATCTGCTTCAGATAGGTTGATTATCCTCTGTACTCATCGTACTCATCAGCTGTGAGAAGCTCTACTGTCTCGCTGACGTTTCCAACCTTGATGAACCATGCGCCGTAAGGATCGTTGTTGATCAGAGCAGCATCGTCAAGGATGTCTTCGTTGATCTCAAGAACTACACCGGATACAGGTGAGTAAACATCAGCTACAGCTTTTACGGACTCAACATCGCCGAAAGGCTCGCCTGCAACGACTTCATCGTCTACCTCAGGGAGGTTTACGAATACGAGGTCACCAAGCTCGCTCTGAGCGTAATCAGTGATTCCTACATAAACTTCGTCTCCGTCATAACGGATCCACTCGTCATCTCTGCTGTACTTAAGTTCTTTTGGGTCAATCATCGTTCTAATCTCCTTTTTATAATAAGATGGATTTAATGATATTGGCTTATACTGATCCGCATAAAGCGGATAACTAACATTTTACCGGAGGAGCTGCCTCCGAAGATCAGAGGTTTTTACTTCTCTCTCTTGTAGAACGGGAGTCCTACCATCTCGCAGTCTACCATGCGGCCTCTTACGTCTACCTGGCAAGGAGCGCCGATCTCGCGGGCTTCGGATTTAACGATAGCCATCGCGTACGAGCTTCCGAGGTAAGGCAGGAATGTGCCGGATGTTGTGTGACCTACGATCTCGCCGTCTCTGTAAACGTCGAGGTGCTCTCTGAGGATGCCGCGGCCGGTAACCTTGAGGCCGACTCTTCTCTCCTTGAGAGGCTGGTCTGCTTCGAGAGCAGCCTTGCCGATGAAGTCAGGCTTGTTCATCTTTACAGCGAAGCCGAGACCTGCTGTTCTAGGGCTGATCTCATCAGTGAGCTCGTGGCCGTAAAGAGGCATAGCTGCTTCCATTCTCAGAGTATCTCTTGCGCCGAGTGCGCATGGGATGAGGCCGTCGTCCTTGCCTGCTGCGATAAGAGCTTCCCATACATCAGGAGCCTTGTCTGCCGGCATATAGATCTCAAATCCATCCTCGCCTGTGTAGCCTGTGCGGGAGATCATTACAGGAATGCCCTGGAAGTCTCCGTCGAAGATGCATGTGTAATAACCTGCAGGGATGTATTTCTCATCAACAACTTTCTTCAGAATGATCTCAGCATTAGGACCCTGAAGCGCTACCTGACCGTACTGGTCGCTGACGTTTGTAAGCTCAACGCCGTCGATCTTGTGATCGCACATCCATGCGAAGTCCTTGTCTGTGTTTGCAGCGTTGACAACCACGAAGTAGTCATTCTCAGCCTTCATATATACAATGAGGTCATCGACGGTCCCGCCGTGCTCATTGCACATAGGTGAGTATCTTGCGAATCCCGGCTGAAGATCGGTGTAATCGTTAGTCAGGAGCATGTTGAGGAAGTCCTGTGCCTTCTCGCCCTGAACGAGAACTTCGCCCATGTGGGAAACATCGAACAATCCTGCTTTTGTTCTGACTGCCATGTGCTCTGCTTTGACACCTGATCCGTACTGTACAGGAAGAAGGAATCCTCCGAATTCGACTATTTTGCCGCCGTACTTGACATGGGTATCATAGAGCGGGGTTTTCTTTTCCATCGCTGTGTACCTCCTCAAATATGTTTTTATCTGCGCAACCAACACGCCCCTGTGGCATGAGGGAACACTTTTCTAACGTATATTAATAATAGCACCACATAAAAGAAGCGTCAAATAGTTTACTATTCCGCAAAGCCTTGCAAATACTGAAGTTCAATGTATTGAATTGCACAAAAAATAAACATAGATTTGTTCGATAATACAATTTTTAAAGGCCGGATTCGTGTTGAGTAATCAAAGCCGGGACATCTTTTAGCCGGAGACTCAAAAGTGTCCAAGTGAGGAACTTTTGAGTCTCAGGTCATTTGTGGTAGAATATGTGCATGAATACTATCGAATGGTGGATGTTGGACGGAGCGGTAGGCCTGATCGTCCTTGCAGCCGTACTCAGGGGTGCAATAAAGGGCGTAGGCGACACCATAATAAAAATGCTCTGCATAGTAGGCGGCATAGGCCTCGGCGTGTACTTCAAGGACAGGCTGAAGGCCTTTTTATTGCAGACAAAACTCGAGAGGATACTGCACAGCCGCATTCTTAATATGATAAAAGGCAATGAGTCCGACGCGTATACATCATCTGAAGAGGTGAAGAATGCATTCTTCGGCTCGGTCACATCGTCTGACAGCGGCAGTGAAGGATTGCTGTCAAAGTCACTCGGAGGGATCTTCAAAGATGTGGCGGACAAGGCCGCAGATGCTGCTGCTGACAGACTGACTGAGATAGCGGCGGGAGTGATCGCCTTCGCGCTCATAATCCTTGCAGTGAGCATTGTAATGTTTCTGCTCAGGATCATCCTGAAGAGTCTGCGCGATACTTCTGTAGTGATCGGCTTTGCTGACAGGGTGCTCGGAATGGTGCTCGGCCTTGTAAGGGGACTCATGCTGGCATGGATCGCAACAGCTCTTCTTATACCGGTCACCACACTTGTGTCACCTGAGCATGTGCCCGCGATGATGCAGGCGCTCCAGCTTACAAATGCGGCGAAGGTGCTTTACGACGTGAACCCGTTCTTTTATGTGATCAAATACGCATTTATATAGTATAGTTTTGTTGATATTTCAAAGGCCTTTGTGATACAATATCTCGGCTATGGTTTTTGACGGAATTATATGCGCAAGCGATGATGAAAGATTCATGCTCGAGGCTCTGAAAGAGGCAGCCCGGGCCGCCGAAGAGGGCGAGGTGCCCGTCGGCGCCGTTATTGTGAAAGACGGGCAGATCATCGCGCGGGCGCATAACATGGTGGAGACCGCGCGAAGATCATTCGCGCATGCGGAGATGCTCGCCCTGGAGGCTGCAGAGGCTGCGCTCGGAGCAAAATGGCTCCCGGACGCGACTATGTATGTGACTCTCGAGCCATGCAGCATGTGCTCAGGCGCAATGGTCCTTGCCAGAATGGCAAGGCTCGTGATAGGCACCGATGATCCCAAAACGGGTGCCTGCGGCTCCCTTTACAACATAGCAAACGATGAGAGGCTCAATCACAGCATAGAAATAACTAGAGGCGTGCTCGCCGGAGAATGCTCGGCGATACTGAAGGAGTTCTTCAGAAGAAGGCGCGCTTAACGGAGGTTTAATTAAATGAAGAAAATCAGTCTGATAGCAATGCTGACGTCTGTCATGATAATGATGGCTTCGGTATTCTGCTTCGCTGACGGAGGATTCGACCTGGTATCGTCATATCCTGAAGACGGCCAGTCAAACACTTCCATGGAAAATCTCGGCGTAAAGCTGGCATTCAGCAACGCGATGGATTCAGACGAAGCGACCGCTGCGAACGCAGACAAGTTCGCCATCTATGACGAGGACGGCAAAGCCATTCCGACTCAGGTGCTTTTCAGTGATAAGGAAAAGGGACTGGTACTGGTACTCGCCGACACAGATCAGGGATTTGTGGCAAAGAACAACTCTGAGTACAAACTCGTTATCAGCGGAGATCTCGTAGACAACGAAGGCAACGTTCTCGGAGCAGACAAGACCGTCACGTTCAGGACATACAACCAGAGGATCAACAACATGGTCAACATGGTCATGATGTTTGTAATGTTCGGCGGCATCACGGTGCTCTCGCTCCGTCAGAATAATGAGAAAGAGGAAGAAGAGCCTAAGGATGCTCCTAAAGAGCAGGCTTTCAATCCGTACAGAGAGGCAAAGAGGACAGGAAAGAGCATAGAGGAAGTCAAGGCGGAGCAGGCAAAGAAGGAAGCCAAAGAGGCGAAGAAGAAGGCCCGCAAGGCAAAGAAGACTCCGGAACCGCAGGAGAAAAAGATAGAAAACTGCGCTGAGCTCCTGAACAACGTATATCATGTTCACGCTCCGGCTCCTGTCAACAAGGCTGACCGCTCCATAGACGCCCTGAGAGCCTCCAGAAAGGCAGAGAAGAAAAGCTCCAAGACAAAGAGCACAAAATAATAGTTAAAGGAATCATTCAGGGGAGCAGAATCTCCCCTGTTTTCATTGACCATGGACAAGATAACACTTAACGCTCATGCAAAGATAAATCTGTCACTCGAGATAACAGGCAAGAGACCAGACGGCTATCATGACATAGTCTCCTTCATGCAGGGTCTGGGTCTTCATGATGTGCTGAGCATAGAAAAGTGTACTGAAAAAGCAACAAAATACAAACTGCCTCATTGCACTGTAAATGGCATTGATGTATATTTATGTACGGACGCAAAAACAATCCCGACTGACATGGACAATCTTGCGTTCAGAGCGGTCAAGGTTTTTACTGACGCGGCTCTTGATGAAAAGGCCGTAAAGCGCAGCCTTACTGACACGCTCCTCATAGATATCCGCAAAGACCTTCCGGTCTCAGCCGGTATCGGAGGGGGCAGCGCGAACGCGGCAGCATGCCTGCTGGGTCTCAACGAGATGACTGGCAGACCGTTCACTCTGAGGCAGCTTATGGACATAGGCGGCACCTTCGGAGCCGATGTGCCTTTCTCAACATTCATGAACGCGTACCGCAACCGCGATGTTCTCGAAGGGCTCGAAGGGCTCGAGGAGGCCAGCGACGCGGCGTGGACCGGGGGCATAGGCGATCTGGTAGAGGCAGCGCAATGCATCCCGCGCTATGTAGTCATGGCAAATCCGGGCACAGCAGTCCTTACAAAGGCAGCCTACAAGGCGTTTGACGAGATAGGTTATACTGACGATCAGACAGCAGGCAAACTCTTCGTCAATGATATGGAAAAATACACGCTTAAGGCAGACCCAAAGGCAGCGACCCTCAAGAGGTTCATGGTCGAGAGACTCGATGCTGACGAGGTGCTGATGAGCGGAAGCGGACCTACAATGGTCGCTTACTACAAAGACATCACAAAAGCCGGCAAAGGAATTGCCGCACTTGCCGAAATGGTCACGACCGATGCTTCCATAAGGGCATGGCTGACCGATACAGGCTTATAAATCAGGGGGAAGATATGACTGATATCCAACTTAAAGTTCAGAAGCCGTTAAAAGATCTGGTATATCTGGAGTTAAAGCATAAGATCCTTACAGGCGAGATCGTGTCACAGACAAGACTGATGGAGATCGACCTGTCAGAAAAGATGAACGTGAGCCGTACGCCTATCAGAGAGGCCATCAAGAGGCTTTCCGATGACGGACTTGTAAAGGTAGAGCCAAGGCGCGGAGCCTATGTGGCGAACATCTCCATCAAGGACATGCTCGATGTTTTTGAGGTAAGAGAGGACATGGAAGGCTTTGTCGCAAAGCTTGCCGCGCAGAGGATCAATGACGAGGAAAAAGCCCAGCTCAGGGAGATCGCAGCCGAGTATGAGGAAGCGATAGAGAGGGCTGATGACAAGGAGCAGATCATCGAGCTCGATGAGAAGTTCCACAACCTGATCGTAAAGTGCACCGGCAACGAAACTCTGAGCGAGCTGGTCAACTACGTACAGGAGCTCTCGCTGAGATTCAGATACCTGTATTATGATGATTTTTCGCTCTACGAGTCGACGGCAGAGCAGCACAACCGCATCATGGAGGCCATCAATTCGGGCCGCGACGCTGACGCCAGATACGAGGCCGACGCGCATGTGAAAGCGCTCAAGGAATTCGTATTCGCGCTTGGCAAAAAAATGGAGGCCATGAGCGAATTCGAATAGGATCACTTCATTGAAACCGTTCCTTTGATATCAAATACAAAGCCCTGCGCATCTGCGCAGGGCTGTTTTATTGCCTTTGTCTGTCAGGCTTATGAGCTTATGGCTGTTGAGGCTGCTGTTGCTGCAGCTCTTCGAGCTCGGTCTTTATCTCTATCTGCTGTCCCTTTCTGCTGACAACTATCGTTACGGTATCTCCTACCTTGCACTTCCTTACGAGAGTTATGAATTCGTTGCTGTTTGTGATCTTGGTGCCGTTGAAGGATACTATGCGGTCCTCAGGCTGGAATCCCGCCTTCATGGCGTTTTCGCCCGTGACCTGAGCGATGTATACTCCCGCGGACTCAAGTCCGTAGTACTGAGCGTTCTCTTCCGAAACATCGCTGATGACAACGCCGACAGCCGGAGTAGCATCCGCAGCCTTCACATTGCCGCCGTTCTCGATAAAGTCGTTGATGATAGGTGCGACGTTGTTGATAGGCAGCGCGAACGCGAGGCCTTCGACTCCGACCGCAGATGCCTTCGACTCAACGATTCCGATAAGTTCGCCCTTGCTGTTGAAGAGGCCGCCTCCGGAGTTGCCGCCGTTGATGGCCGCATCCGTCTGCATGAGTGTCAGGGAGGTGCCCTCAACATCGAGCGTTCTGTCGAGCGCGCTGATTATTCCGGTGGTAGCGGTGCCGCCTAGCTGCCCGAGAGGGTTGCCGATAGCTACCGCCAGATCGCCTACCTCAACAGTGCTGCTGTCGCCGACTGTTGCCGTGGTGAGCCCCTTGGCATCGATCTTGATCACCGCGATATCATTTGCAGGATCGCTTCCTACTATTGATGCAGTGTAAGATTCCCCGTTATGCAGGGTGACTTCCACTTTGTTGGCGCCCTGGATAACATGATAGTTTGTGGCGATATAGCCGTCTTCCTTTATGATGACGCCCGAGCCCGCACCCTGCACAAGCTGGAGCTGGCCCCACATGTTCTGCTGTGTGCCCGACATCAGGATCTCGACTACCGCATCAGCGTTCTTATCTACAATCTGCGAAACAGTGAGTTCGCTTCCTGTAGCATCGCCGAGATCGAGCGATGAAAGCTCGGAATCATTTCTGGCCGTTCTTCCGTTGGATCCCGTCTTCGAAAAATACGCCCCGGATATAAACGCACCGAGAAGAGAGCTGAGGATCATCGTCAGGATCATGCAGACGACGAGAGCGCCTTTGGTCACATACTTCTTCTCTTTCGGCTTGCTGTGAGACGGCACCGGCGAAGCAGCGTGAGCAGGCTCATCGATGACCGTCTTTGGATATTCTATTTCGACCATCCGTATAGGTTCCGGCTCTTCGACCGGATTTTCAAAACTTACTACATTTTTCTCTTGATCGTCCATTCTTCCATACCTTTGCGGCATAAATATATAGCCGCTTCCTTTCCATCTATATATTATAGTCCAAAACTAAAATTAAGCTTAAATAAATCCATATGCAAGAGTAATTGTACAAGAATTATTAAAGATTTCAAATATGTCGTTATTGTGTCAGTAATGTCAAATGTTATAAAATATTTTTGTTATGAAAAAAAGCGTCAATCTTAAAATCACAAGTCAGCAATATATTGAGAACCTCAAGCCGAGCGGCGAGGCTTTCAGGCGCGAGCTCGAGCTGGAGGATTCCATGGAGATACTGACCGAGGGCACGGTGTACTCGCGCAACAACGCGACGTACATCACTTATGAGGGGACTGAAGCGGACGGCGCTGAAGACGTTCGCACGCTCTTCAAGCTCGAGGACGGCTCCTTCCGCATACGCAAATACGTCAGGGATGAGGATGACGAGGGCATGGATATGACGCTTACGCCGGGCATACTCAACATCACGAGATACCAGATCCCGATGATGTCGTCGGTAAATCTTGAGGTCTACACCAACAAGCTCGAGGACGATCTCGATGAAGAGGGGTACGGCACTATCTCCGTAGATTATAAAATCAGATTCGACAGGTTTTTCTCGAGGCGTAACATACTCGAGATAGAAGTAAAGCCTTCATAAAAAGAAGAGGTAGACATGAGAAAAGAAGGGTTCAGCGCAGAGCAGTACATCGAACAACAGTCAAAATACATCATTGAGAGGATACAGAGCGGCGAGGGCAGGCTTTACCTCGAATTCGGGGGCAAGCTCGTCGGAGACAAGCACGCAATGAGGGTACTCCCGGGATTTGACGAAAACGCCAAGATCAAGCTCCTGCAGAGGATGGGCGATCAGGCCGAGATAATTATCTGCATCTACGCGGGGGATATCGTCAAGAGCAAGACCCGCCAGGACTTCGGCATCACCTACGATCTTGAAGTCATGAGACTCATTGATGAGTTCAGAAGCTATGATCTTTCGGTCAACTCTGTTGTCGTGACCAGATACGAAGACGCTCCTTCGGTCAACCAGTTCATGGCAAAGCTCGAGAGAAGAGGCATCCGCACCTACAAGCACATGTTCACAAAGGGTTATCCGACTGACGTGGACACCATCGTGTCGGAGAGCGGATACGGAGCAAATCCATACATAGAAGTTTCGAAACCGCTGATAGTCGTGACCGGTCCGGGCGGAGGCTCCGGCAAGCTCGCGACATCGCTTTCGCAGGTCTACCATGAGTACAAGAGGGGACGCAAGGCCAGATACGCCAAGTTCGAGACCTTCCCGATCTGGAACCTGCCGCTCAAGCATCCTGTGAACATCGCCTACGAAGCGGCGACAGCAGACCTCAAGGACTTCAACATGATCGATCCGTTCCATCTCGAGGCTTACGGGGAGACAGCCGTCAACTACAACCGCGATGTTGATGCCTTCCCTGTGCTGAGGAGGATACTGCACGCGATCACCGGCTCGGATGAAGGCTACAAGTCGCCTACAGATATGGGTGTCAACAGATGCGGCTTCGCCATCACCGATGATGAGGCATGCAGGGAGGCTGCGGTCCAGGAGATCATCCGCAGATATCTGATCGCGGAGTGCTCCTACAGAAAGGGCACCATAGATGCCTCAACACTCGAAAGATGCAAGCTGCTTATGGAAGAAGTGGGAGCGTCCAGATACGACAGGCCGGCTGTCGCGGCTGCTGAGGAATACGCTGAGATCAAGAGGGCGCAGAACCCTCAGAGATACGAGAACGTAGTAGTATCCGCCATGCAGCTCCCTGACGGCAGCATCGTTACCGGAAGATCGTCGCGCAGAATGGTGGCGACCGCGGCCATGGTGCTCAACGCTATCAAGAAGCTCGCGGGCATACAGGACGACATGCTCATCATATCCCCGACTATCTTCGAAAGCATGTCGAGCACCAAGTCGGGCATACTGCACGATAAGACGAGCCTCAATCTCGAAGAGATAATCATGGCTCTCACGCTCACCAAGCTGACCAACCCGTTTGCCGAGCTCGCGCTCAAGGAGATCCCTAACCTGAACGGATGTGTGGCTCACTGCACCGCGATCCTTTCGGATAAGGACGAGCGCGCTGTAAAGGCTCTCGGCATAGACATAACTTCGAATCCGGAGTTTTCAAACAACAACCTTTATTCTCTGTAGGATTTCTGAAAAGCAGGAGGATGGACATGAAGATCAATACCAGCAAAATCATGAAGAAGGCGGCTGAGGCTTCGACCGGACTGACAGTAGTCATTGCTTTCCTTAACGTTGCTCTTCTGGTGACGAAACTCGTTCAGACAGTCTCAGAGGGGGCCCCGAAACTCGAAGACTCCGACAAATAAAACGATACAGGAACAGGCAGACTAGCTCTTTGACCGGCCAGCCAATTTATTGATTGAAAAAAGCCTGCGGCTCTGTTATACTCGGTGGAGTCGCAAATATGCTGATGTAGCTTAATGGCAGAGCATCTCATTCGTAACGAGAAGGTTGAGGGTTCGACTCCCTCCATCAGCTCCAAGAATTGGCCCCGGAAGGCAACTTCCGGGGCCTTTGCTATTCTGGCTTTCGATGAAATTTCAATGGATTCAGCATTTAGCCTTCCCGCCATACAACGCCGGAAAACGCTGCACAAACCCACAAGATTGGAGAAATTTCGGGGGATGCACTGGGGGTACATCTCCATAGGTGAAGCTCTGTTTCCCTGAAATCAAAATCCAGTGTTTTCAACGGGTACAGGCTGCACTTCGAATACGGTATGAAACTCCAGAACCGCACCCACGTTTTTCTATCTTCTAATGGGACGCCATCTATTTTTTTCTACCCTCCGAGATAAAACTGCCATTTTCATGAAAAAGCATCCAACAGATGTGGGATATTTCTCCACGGTTATGGTGGTGTACCAGCAGAACCGATTTAACAGTTCAGAACAACTCTTATCTATTATGGATAGTCTTATACATAGAAAACAGCAAGTAAATGCTGCGATTCGTACAATTGCTGATGGCATCCTCCTCATACTATAAACCGGAAGAGATTGTATTGATGCCGATCCCGGAATCCGGAAGTAAAGAGTTCCTGTTTTGCGTAAAGATGTATTGCGAAATGTGATAAAGCAGAAAACACAAAATGTTCACAGATATTATTAGCACTCTCTATTGACGAGTGCTAATAATAGTGATATAACATAATCACAACAAAGGAACAGAGAAGATCAGAGCTGATCCAATCCCTCCTTCCCTTGCTCAGAAACATAAAATGTTATTGAGTAAAGGAGGTATCATTATGTTAGTACCGAGTATTTTTGGAGAAAACCTGTTTGACGACTG